>NZ_JBAVFI010000066.1:0-1768 GCF_049588175.1 Mesobacillus sp. | reverse complement strand
GTTCTGGTACCAGCGCATGAATAATAAGAACGCGATGGAAACAATCGATAGAATGACAGATTGAGTTGCCGCGACCTCCATATCCCCGTTAATTTTGGAAAAATAGATTTGCAAACTCAGCACGCGGTATCCGCCCGCCAATAAGAATGGTGCACTGAACGATGCCATCGAAATCATGAACACCAACAGAGAAGCTGCGACAATGGCCGGCGTCAATAAAGGGAACGTCACCTTCCAGAACACCTGGAAGCGGCTCGCGCCCAAATTATAGGCAGACTCTTCAAGCGAAGGGTCGATTTTATTGATCGCAGACGAAACCGTCATGTAAAAATAAACATACATGGTATAGGCGTGGACAATCAAAATTCCTGAAATCCCGCCGATTTTAAAAGGAACTTCCTTAAGCCCAAGCAAATCCTTGATTGCATTCGGGACAAGGCCAGTTTCGCCATACAGGAACATAAAGGCCATTACCCCAACCAACGAAGGAAGAACGATCGGCATGATGGCAGCCGTCGAGAAAAAGCTCCTCCCTGGGAAATCATAGCGATTAAAAATAAATGCCAGAGGAATCCCGATCGCCGCACTGGCGAGCACACTCAGAAAGGATATATACACCGAATTCCACAAGGCTTCTAAATTCGTCTTCGATTCCTGTGTGAAAAAATCCTGATAGTTTCCGAGCCCAATCCCGCCATCCTTACGCAAGCTCTCAAGAATCGTCCGCAGCGATGGATAAAGAACATAGGCAATCAAAACGAGCAATACAGGAATCAACAGATAGAATGTCACCCGGTTATCACGATTCTTCATCATGACGCATCACCGCTCAACACCGGAATCAGCCCGATTTGATCGGCAGGCAGCTCGACCCACACATCCGCGCCAGGCTTCAGGTTAGCCGACACATGGTTCAGCACGTTCACCTCAAGCAGCAACCCGTTCACGCGAACCCGCACATTGATGATCGTCCCGAAAAACTGGACCTCCTCGACCTTGCCAGCAAAAACATTCGGCCGGTCCGCCTTCTCAGCCAGGATCTTTACAGACTCCGGACGAATCGAAAGCGCCAACGCCCCATCTTCATGTTCCTTGTTAAAATTAAACGGCGTATTATGTACAACAAATTGATCCTCACCAGCCGAGACGCTCACACAATTCTCGTCCACTCCATCCACTTTTACAGGCAAAAGATTAATCTCACCTATAAAACTAGCAACAAAGTCATTCGCTGGTTCATTATAAATCTCAGAAGGTGTTCCGACCTGGTGGCAGACGCCAAAGTTAAAAACCGCAATCCGGTCGCTCATCGACAACGCTTCTGCCTGGTCATGGGTAACGTAAATCGTCGTAATCTTGTATTCCTTCTGCAGCCGGAGAATTTCGGCCCGCATTTCATCCCGAAGCTTCGCATCCAGGTTGCTCAATGGCTCATCGAGCAAAAGGATTTCCGGTTCGATCACCAATGCCCTTGCCAACGCCACGCGCTGCTGCTGACCTCCGCTTAACTGACTCACCTGACGTTCCGCGTATTGTTCGAGCTTTACTTTACGAAGCACATCCTGGACCCGTGCTTTCAACTCACCAGAGGCGATTTTTCGCACCCTCAACCCAAAAGCCACATTTTCGAATACCGTCATATGAGGAAAAAGGGCATAGTTTTGGAAAACCATGCCCGTATTTCTTTTTTCAGGAGGTACACGCGTCATATCTTTATCGCCAAATCGCACCACACCCTTGGTAGGATAATAGAATCCAGCGATCATCC
>NZ_JBAVFI010000065.1:0-8541 GCF_049588175.1 Mesobacillus sp. | reverse complement strand
GGTCCTGTTGGTCCTGTTGGTCCTGTTGGTCCTGTTGGTCCTGTCGGTCCTGTTGGTCCCGTTGGTCCCGTTGGTCCCGTTGGTCCTGTTAGTCCTGTTGGTCCTGTCGGTCCTGTTGGCCCCGTTGGTCCCGTTGGTCCTGTTGGTCCTGTTGGTCCTGTTGGTCCCGTTGCTCCTGTCGCTCCTGTCGCTCCTGTTGCTCCCGTGGCTCCGGTTGCTCCTGTTGGCCCTGTTGGCCCTGTTGGCCCGGTCGGACCTGTCGCTCCTCCACCAATTGGGACTTGTTGTTTCTGAAGCAGCTTGATTGTAAAATTGACAATCATCTTTTCCACGACGTTCCTAAAGGTCCCTTCAAATATTGCTCCCTCTTGTAATAGCACCCTGTCTGTTGCTTCATCCCACTCTACAATATCGCTGGAGACCAAATCACAGTATGGAAGTTCATTATAGTGTTGAGTACTAGCTTGATGAAATTGCGAAAGGTCGCTCGTTAGCAGTTCATCTTTTTCAGGAAAGCCTTCCGGTAAAGGTTTGGTAATCAAAAAATCAAATTCACTGCGCTGATTAAATTTAACGTTTACCGGACGAGTAATGAACTCCTTAATTGAAGTGGTACACTCAAAAGGAGCTTTCACGGTAAGAGATCGGATATTTGATTCTATAGACTTCCGCATCCATCCTGATTGTGCAACAGCAGCATATCTGATGTTTTTTTCTACATATCCTTTTATGAATAGCTGATTGGTTGGCACAAGCAGACGACATTGCACAAGGACCACTCGTTTTTTTATATCCTTGATTTCCAATACATCTTCTGGAAAGGTGATGTTAGCTTTAACATGGGCACTAACTTCAATCTCAGCTAAGACTACTGGTACCTTGCTTATTTTTGCATCAAAATTCACATCCGGTACTACGTTTCTGTTTGAACAATTGCTAATATTCGCCGAAATTTCCTTATTGTGATTCTCTTTATCTCTCAATTATTTCACTCCCTTATTTTTTATTGAGAACACAATATATTATGGAAATCTCTCTACAGGGGATTGGACTATTTATATAAAATCCGGAAGCGTTGGGGGAAATTCCACACCTGCCTTAGACCAAAATGAGGTGGAGGCTGTGAAGGAGGTTAAGATTTAGTGACAATGTTTAACTAATTCTATATATTGGAATATTGTTATCTCGCAGAACATGAAAAACCGGGCAAAATTGCCAACCACACCGCAACCTCAATCCTTTGGTAAAAGAAATGGTGGTTGGGTTTTCCCATTCCCTCCTGATTCTGGCCACCTTCTCCATCCTCACCTGTTGGTCCTGTTGGTCTCGTTGATTGGGAAACGGCTCATGTCCTTACTACAAGGTAATACCATTCAAATTTGATGAGTTTTCTCAGTTCAAGAATAAATCTCATCCAGCTTTAACTATAATAAGCTACCATTCTTATTTTGAATGGTGGCAATAATGATAGATTGGGGGCTAAATAACAAAAAAAGACTACCTCTATGGAAGTAGTCCTTCTATACGCTTCAAGAACATGCAGTCTCTATTTTTAATATGCCACCCCCGTACGCGTATGAGTCTTTTTAAACTCAGCCATATCGGGATCAAAATATTTTTCGTCATATTTGGCGACAAACTTATCATCATCTACATAACCTGAACCCCATGTCGGGTCCATTGTAATCCATTCGCCCTCAAGATTTGCTTCCACCCACGCATGCTTGGATGGCCACCAGCCGCCTCTGGCCATGCCTTCAACAAACCGGGCTTCAATATCGCTCGCTCTCAACAGGGCAATTGTCAGATACGAATAATCCTGACAGACACCTGTTTTCAAATCCAGAGTTTTTAAGGCACTGTCATCCCAGTTGAAATCATCCGTCTCCAGCTTTTCAACATCATAAGCAACCGTTTTGGCTACATATTCATAAATCGCCTTCGCTTTATCTCTTTTCGTGCTCTTTCCGGCTGTAATGTCCTTTGCCAGTTGTTTAATCGGTTCTGCATCGGACTGGACGCCCCTTGATGGCAGCAGGTCGCGCTGATCTTCGCCAGTCGATTCAACCTCGAACCTGGCAAAACCAAAATACCTGAAGTAATCGCTATTCTCTTCTTTTATCTCCGGCACACTTAGGACAACCTCATACGTCCCAGGTCCGAATCGCAGATAAAAAGAGTCATCAAATTTGAAATCCTTAACTGGAATTACGTCTAAAGCTTCATCTTCACCTTTTTTAGTCGTGATATAAATATGCGTAGTTTCAGGCCCAAACTCAGCATTTGGATCGATTTTCCCTTTCACATGATACATGCCATCCGTCGCCTCGCCTCCAAAGACCGGCGACTCCAGCGTTACTCCTCTTTCGCGGTAGACATCCATATACTCGATTGGCAGCATCGTACGATCAGACTTGTTATCAATCAAGATAGTCGTAGCCGTCTGGTAGTAATTTTCCCGTTCTTTATCCGGCACCAGAACCTCCAGCTCATGAACGCCTTTCCCATAAAATAAAGGTATGTCATAGGTGAACTGCCCATCCTTAATTGGAAGGACATGCTTCCAGCTTTCCGAACCCTTTGTAAGCTTCAGCATGACGGTATCCTCCTCCGCAAGCTTACCCGCTTCTCCTTTTAAGCTAAAAATCTCATTTTCTTTTACATAGCTCGAATCCATGTTAAGGAGAGCCACTTCAGCATCCTGACCAAAGGGAGTCAGCGTAATATCACGTTCAATTTCAGGATTGACATTGTGGACATCAAAAGCCGTCGCCTCAAAATAATAATTCTCCGTTTCAGTGCTCGGAATCTGGACACTCACATGGTACTTCCCCTCACCATTGAAAAAGTGAATCTTCTGCTTGAACTTTCCTTCTATTAATTTCGTGTAGTACTCATGCTGTTTTCCGGCAGGACCTTCCTCGTCAGCGAAAACCTTGATCCAGACGTAATCCGATTTTAACGAAGAGAATTTTTCAACCTTTCCTTCTACAACCACTTCCCCGTTAACAGCGAACTCCTTGTGCTCCGGTTTTGTAAAAGTCGAATTAATTTCTTGATTATAAGGACTGAGCTCGAGTGGCTGAAGCTCGATCTCCTTGTTTTTTTCCTTTACGAGCTTTTCATATTTATCTTCTTCTTTTTTCTCCGCTTTGGCTTTGGCGTCGCTTGGACTGGCGTCACTGCAGCCCGAAAGAATAAAAATTGCGCTTATGACCAGCAGCAACGCAGTTAAAATTGGATTCTTGGAATTCATGGCTTCCTCCTCCACATCGTGCTCTATTTGTAGTTTAATTTACGATTCCCTGCAAGATAAGTTCCTGGGACCTATGTACCTTTTTACATTTAAACCTATAACTGCCTCATTCATCCTTTTATATGATTCTATTGTAAAATAAATTCCTTGTCCGCTTTGAATACAGAGAATCATTCTCTCTAGCGTGAAGTTTCCCCCCATATGAAGGAAAGGCGACAGCAATATAAAGGAGTCTAGCGCCTTCCGCTCCAATCAACAATATTTCCTAACAAGTGTGGAGCAAAAAAATTTACGAAAAATAAACCAAAAAAAGGCTTCCCAAAAGTTCAGAGAACGAATGGAAGGCCACGAAGGTAAACACTTGCCTTTTTAGTTTGTCGATATTCACGCAAAATTTGTAGATATTTCTCGGGAAATTGTTGAAATTTGAAAATGAGATATCATGGGGTGAATTTCATATCTATAGATTAATGATCCAGATAACCAGTCCTTTTGCTGATCCAAAAGGGCTTTAACTATTATCTAGGGGCTGTAGGTATCGTGTAACGCTATAGTGCCAATGTCGTTTCAACACTATACTTTTCAAATAGGTGGTGAATCTTTTTATACTGATCTTCTCGTTGTAACAGTTTGGTATTTTACCGTCATGTATATCGCCCAGCAATACGAAATGAAAAAAGAACAGATTAACCCATCCGTGCCCATTTCCATGGTGCTTTCAACTGCCTAGAACATGCATTGTGCATATTTATATTACGAATTCCCATGAGATGTGTATCGCCTTGCTTGAACAATTATCAATTAGTTGCGTTTTCCTTAACCCGATACTTTTAAAATCAAAGTCTACTATTTCCGGAATAAGGAGAAAAACAGACTCCATTTATCTTTTGGTCTTTGGACCGCTTCTTCTAAACGACTATTGAAATCATTTTGTGAACGCCATTCTTTTTGCTGTTCTTCCCGCATACTTTGGATTTCTTTTTGCAAGAGCTCGCTTTTTTGTTGCTCTTGCTGCAGCATTGTTTCGTAATAGTTTTTTTGTTGTTCAGTTAATTTTTCGATTTTAACATTCGTTTTCTGCGCTGAATTGCCAATAGTAGAACTGATAACATGATGATCTTGCTGGAGTCTGGAAACCGTTGTTTTGAGCTCAGCCATATCGTTTGTCAGTTTGGCATTCATTTCACGTGTGGCTGCGAGTTCATTGACGACAAACATTAGTACTTCTTTTAATTGATTCGGGTCTTGGGGTAAACTCTCATATGTATCAGAAATCGCAACCTCAGTTCCACGGGGATCTTCTATTCTTTCTTTTTGCAGTGATACAAGATCCTTAGCCGTATCATCTAGAGGCTTGACCGTATCGCGTAACGCTATAAGCGATTCGATGTCAGATTGCACAAAGATACGGCGATCGCCATCTTTCAAGAATTCATATCCGTTCCGCTCTAAAATCTGGCCATACTTTCGAACAGTAGGAGTGGCTATTCCCACCTCTTCTGCTACTTCCTTGGAAGAGAAAGCTCGTTCATTAGGTTGTATATCGCGTCGCATATCGAACCTCCTTTACTATAAATATGAAGGTTTTTAGATTTATTTGCAAGCTGTATCGCCATACGATACGTACCCAAAAGTGACGAGTTGACAATTTTAACAAGTCCTCCATCCACAAAAAAAGGATCCATCCCCACAGGGACAGATCCTTTAATCATTCTTATTCAACGGAATTACATCATTCCGCCCATGCCGCCCATACCGCTCATGTCAGGCATTCCAGATCCAGCTGGTTCTGGCTTGTCAGCAACAACTGCTTCAGTTGTTAAGAACATAGCCGCAACAGATGCAGCGTTTTGAAGTGCTGAACGTGTAACTTTAGTTGGGTCAACGATACCAGCTTCGATCATGTTCACCCATGCTCCAGTTGCTGCGTTGAAGCCTGTGCCGACTTCTTCGCGCTTTAAGCGTTCAACGATTACAGAGCCTTCAAGGCCTGCGTTGTGAGCGATCTGACGTACTGGCTCTTCCATTGCACGTAGTACGATGTTAACACCAGTAGCTTCGTCGCCTTCAGCCTGAATTGAAGCAACTTTGTTGTATACGTTTAGAAGCGCTACACCACCACCGGATACGATACCTTCTTCAACTGCAGCGCGAGTTGAGTTCAAAGCATCTTCAATGCGAAGCTTGCGTTCTTTTAATTCAGTTTCAGTAGCAGCACCAACCTTGATGACTGCAACACCGCCAGCTAATTTAGCTAAGCGCTCTTGTAACTTTTCACGGTCAAATTCAGAAGTTGTTTCTTCCATTTGAACGCGGATCTGGTTAACACGGCTAGCGATTTGAGCGCTGTCTCCAGCACCTTCAACGATTGTCGTGTTTTCTTTTGAAACAACAACTTTAGAAGCGCGTCCTAAAGATGTGATTGTAGCAGATTTAAGGTCACGGCCAAGCTCTTCAGTGATCACTTCTCCGCCAGTTAATGCAGCGATATCTTCAAGCATAGCTTTGCGGCGGTCACCGAAGCCAGGAGCTTTAACTGCAACTGCATTGAATGTGCCGCGAAGCTTGTTAACTACTAATGTAGCAAGTGCTTCACCTTCAACATCTTCAGCAATCATCAATAATGGCTTGCCTTGCTGTACAACCTGCTCAAGAACAGGAAGGATTTCCTGGATGCTGCCGATTTTCTTGTCAGTGATCAAGATATATGGATTTTCAAGAACTGCTTCCATTTTATCAGAATCAGTTACCATGTAAGGAGATGCATATCCGCGGTCGAACTGCATACCTTCTACAACGTCTAATTCTGTTGTGAAGCCTTTAGATTCTTCGATTGTGATAACGCCGTCGTTGCCAACGCGCTCCATTGCTTCTGCAATCAATTGGCCTACTTCTTCGTCAGCAGCAGAGATAGATGCTACTTGAGCGATTGAAGCTTTGCCTTCGATTGGCTTTGAAATAGCCTTTAACTCTTCAACTGCAGTTACAGCAGCTTTTTCCATACCTTTACGGATGCCCATTGGGTTAGCACCAGCAGTTACGTTCTTAAGACCTTCACGGATCATTGCTTGAGCAAGAACTGTTGCAGTAGTTGTACCGTCACCAGCAACATCGTTTGTCTTGCTAGCTACTTCAGCAACAAGCTTAGCACCCATGTTTTCGAAAGCATCTTCAAGTTCGATTTCTTTCGCGATTGTCACACCATCGTTTGTGATTAGTGGTGAACCGAATTTCTTCTCAAGAACCACGTTGCGTCCTTTAGGTCCAAGAGTAACTTTTACTGCATTTGCAAGAGCGTCAACCCCGCGAAGCATCGCGCGGCGTGCTTCTTCACTGAACAAAATGTCTTTTGCCATTGTATAAAACCCTCCTCAAATTTGTGTTATATACGTACTGTCTTTAAGCAGCAATTATTCAACTACAGCAAGAATGTCGTTTTCACGCAAGATCAGGTACTCTGTTCCCTGGTACTTCACTTCTGTACCTGCGTATTTTGAGAAGATAATGCGGTTGCCAACTTCAACTTCAAGTGCCACGCGCTCTCCGTTTTCAAGGACACGTCCTGTGCCAACAGCTACGACTTTACCTTCTTGAGGTTTTTCTTTCGCTGTCTCGGGTAAAACGATACCGCTTGCCGTTTTTTCTTCAGACTCAACAAGCTCAATAATAATGCGATCACCTAATGGCTTAATCAAGTGAATCAACCTCCTCAAATAATATGTAGATTAGTTTTTTATTAGCACTCTCCTCAATCGAGTGCTAACACAATTTATATATTAATGAATCTCCATTTTTTTTGCAAGCATGAAGTACAATTTTTTTTATAAAATTTATATAAGGTACCTGGCCAGGAACCCAGTGACAGCAAGGACTATTTTTCGTTCCCTTTCCACAATTTCCGACGGCAAATTTCTCTGAATTTTAATATAGGCTTGTTTAAAATAGGCCACCTTAAAAAGTATGCGGTGTCCCCGGATATTTAACCAATTATTTTAAGCAGCATCCTACGATTTGAACTTTCAAGCTGCTTACTAGTAAAATGGAGAGATAGCATTACGGAACTTTTATCATGTTAAAACGTATATAAATTCATTAAGTTTACGAAAAGGCCTAAAAGGAGTTTTTCATTTTGAAAAAAGAATACTGGTACATTATCATCGCGTATATTGCCATGCAGCTTTCAAGCCTGATCGGAATACCACTTGTAGCATTTGTCGGAGCTGGTATGGGCAAGAGTCTTAAGGAAATGGAAACCCTATCGATTCCATACTGGCTTGTCATCAGTTTTACACTTACACTGATCATCGTGCTGCTGATTTTACGGAAAGAATCGAAGCTACAGGCTGATTTGCGCGGAATGGCGTCGCCGTCAAGCTCTGCTGCCTGGGCCGTCGCCGGTGTATTTCTTGCATTGATGGCTCAATCCTTCGCAGCAAGCATTGAAAGGCTTATTGGAATCGAAATGGGCTCGGAAAATACTCAGGAGATTATCAACCTCATTGAGAACTTTCCGATTGTGATTCTTGTCAGCTCGATCATCGGGCCAATTTTGGAAGAAATCGTCTTCCGGAAAATTATCTTCGGAAGCCTGCATAAGAAAATGAATTTCTTTTTTGCCGCATTGATCAGTTCCGTTATTTTTGCGCTCGCACATTTTGAGCCGGAGCATGTCATCCTTTATTCGGCCATGGGCTTTACCTTTGCCTTCCTTTATGTAAAAACTAAGCGGATTATCGTTCCGATTATCGCCCATGTCACAATGAATACGTTCGTTGTCCTGCTTCAATCCGTATTCAGGGAAGATATCGAGAGAATGATAAGAGAAGCTGAAAAAATCCAGAGCTTTATTGGGGGACTTTAAGTTATGAAGCAATCGCCTTTATTTTCAGGCATTGTCTACTTCTTGCTAGGCAGCTTGTTCACCTACTTCGCCATCCAGAATGTCAATGAAACCGGCTGGGGATTTTTCACTTATCTCCTCGTCATGCTGGCGACCTTCGACTTCGGTTCCGGCATCAGGATGATCCTGTTCCATTTCAAACTCAAACAAATCCAGAAAAAATAGCCTCTTCATCACGAAGAGGCTATAGACTGTAGACAAACTTGGAAGATCCAGTTTGTCTACAGTTTATTTAGTTTATCTATAAAACCAGTCTGTTGATTTCTGTTCCAGGCGCTTCGCTTTCCGCGGGGCGTGCGGTGAGCCTCCTCGTCGCTATCGCTCCTGCGGGGTCTCACCTGTCCCGCTGCTCCCGCAGGAGTCTACGCGCCTTCCACTCCAATCA
>NZ_JBAVFI010000064.1:0-2808 GCF_049588175.1 Mesobacillus sp. | reverse complement strand
GATAATGGATATTCTCTCAAAACAAAAATAAGAAGCAGTATTAACCTGCTTCTGTAGAATTACGATAGTACCCATTTCTGGATTGCCAGCGCGACTCCATTTTCGGTGTTTTTTCCTGTAATGTCATCCGCTGCTTTTTTAACTGTATCCTGTGCATTGCCCATTGCGATACCTAATCCTGCCTCGGTAATCATGGCAATATCATTCATGCTATCACCAACAGCCATAACATTTTTCATTGAAATACCAAGCAGGCTGCAGACCTTTTTCAGGCCTTTTGCCTTGTTGATTCCTATTGAATTCACTTCGATATTGACCAGGCTCGAATTACTAATTTCAAATAAGCCTTTAGCCTCCAGTTCTTTCAGTACTTTTTCACGGATGGCATCTTCTTCGATGTGGAAGCCAAACTTTAGCCATTCTTGCGAAAGGACATCTTCGGGCATTTCATTGTTCCAGTTATTTTCGGTGCTTATTGCCCAGAATCTCGCGTTGTTCTGTCTGGATAGATCATGCATCCATTGAATATGCTCTGTGGCAACCGGAGTCCGTTCAATAAGTTCACCGTCCGGACCCCAGATTTCACTGCCGTTAACAGTAACTAGATAGGACGACAACTCAAGCGATAAAACATAATCCTTAGCTGTTTTTAGGCTTCGGCCAGTACTTAGTACAACTTTAACTCCTTTTTTCTCAGCTTCTTTGATTGCTTGTCGATTTTCATCAGAAACCTCATGATGATCGTCTAATAGAGTTCCGTCCATGTCCAGTGCGATCAGTCTTATTTCTTGTCGATTATTTTCCAAACTTGTCCTCCAATCTCCTTATCTCAGCAAGGAATGAGTTATAAGACTAATTATTGCTATTAATACTTTCTATTGCCTGCTTTACAGTCGAGAACGTTTTTATACTAGAGAAATTAACGCCTCCCTCTACAGCTGCCTGAGCCAGTTCAGGTCTCATCCCTGTTGCGATTGAGTCCACTCCCAACAGTCGGAGCACATTATGGATATCAAATACATGCTTGGCAATGGTAGCGTCGATTGTCACAATACCTGAAAAATCAATAATCAGACATTGTATTTTTTGTTTAGCAACTAGTGGAACAGCACGTTCCATGATAAGAGTTGCCCGGTCATGGTCCATTTTGCCAACAAGCGGCAAGACCGCGATATTTTCCTGAACAGGGACAACAGGAGTCGAAAGGATATTGACTTCGTCCTGTACTTCCTTCATCAGCTTCGAATTTTGTCTCTCAAATGCAAATACAGTTTCATTAATGCTTATATCGAGCATGTTGTTCACTCGTTTATTGATCCAAATCAAGTCCTCGACTTTAATGTCATGTTTCATACAAATCTCAGCCATTTTATCTATGAATACAAGTCTTGTTGGTGGATAACGGAGGATAATATCTGATACTCTTCCCCCTTTTGCTGCTTCTCGTTCACCATTATTTCGGCTCCATTCAAGCAATGCGTCAGGAGTTGTTTCATCAGAGTTTTTAATGGATTCACCCAGAAAACCTAAATACTCTGTATAGACTTCAATCGCCTGGTTGATTTCCGATTGTGGTATTTCAACCCCGATCAGAACAATTATCTTTTCTACCATTTCCCTTGAAATTTTTTCAGAATTTTGCTGAAGTTCATTTGCCACCGCTGTAATTGAATTCATGAAGGTCACATCCCTTTTATATCTCTAATCTTAAACGATTCCTATCGATTGTTCGTATCAAATCAAGTTTTAACAATAGAATACACTTTTATTTAAAAATTATCTTCTCTCAACCTCAAGATATTTGATAAAGAACACAAAAATAATTAGGTTGGCCTAGGAAGATATTACTCATTTTAAGCAGTTAAATGCAAATGAACTGAAAAATTATTTATTCTTTAAGTGAAAAAACACCGGCTTGGGGGACCGATGCTTGTTGTTATAACATATATATTAATATTCCTTTGAAATTCTGGTGGATTCAAAAAACTCTTTCTCTGGTTTCATCCATTTTGTACCCTTATCGGATACTAGATATATTCCCTTATCTAAATCATAATAGACTTTAATTTGGAATGATCCAGCATCTATTGTGCTTTTTCCCTCATAAGGAGTTCTTTCTTTATTCTGATCAAATGCTCCATTAATCATTGAAATAATTTCACTGATGGTCTCTTTATCGGTTATTTCAAAACAGTCTTTACTTCGCTCTGGCTGTTCGTTAATACAGATTGACTCAGGCTGGTCTTCGATCCATGAAGATACAATCATTCTCTCTCTCTTATCAAAAATAACTTCGGTCTGATTCTGATTCTTAAAGTATCCTCCTCCAATATACAACTCCCATTGCTGCCCTTTTTTATGCCAGGAGGACATGAAGCCAGCGCCATCCTCATTATGATTGTCAGAGGACTGGATATAGACTTCTTCCCAGCCGTTTTCTGGGAGAACTTTCTTGTAATAGGCTAATATTTCTTCCCAATGATCACCTTCAATGACGTACTCAGGGCTACCATCAGGACTTAATCCTTTATATAGAGGGACATCTTTCGAGCGTTCGGGTATAAAACTCTGTCCAGCATAGCGTTCTTCCCTTTCTTTCTGGAAAATATATAGACCTCCTGCTACTAAAAGCAAACTAAAAATTACGAGTATTGTTCCTTTCATTCCCAATCATTCCCCAGTAGGTTTTACTTTTATAATAATGCAAAAAATGGAAAAGATATATATGCAATTTGCCTGATTAATTTTAAGGTTATTCGCGGACATGTTAATAATAAACTAGCTTGAGACTACGTTGATCTTCACATC
>NZ_JBAVFI010000063.1:0-1557 GCF_049588175.1 Mesobacillus sp. | reverse complement strand
GGTCAAGGCCACTATTCAGATTACTGTGTTTTTTAGCTGCAGTTAACTGCAAAGAAAGCGGCTTATTCAGTGTCAATGTCGGCTTTACATTCAGGCAGGTTCAATAACTTATCGAACGTTTTCTTATTATTTCATCTAGAGTAAAAAAGATGACCGAACAAATAACCGCAGGAATAGTGAACTCTGGGACAAAAAGGTATGTAACCAACCCAAATCCAATATGAATGCCAGCTGATAACCAGAAGCGTATATTGGCAAACTTCATTGAGATGAACTCTGCGATTAGCGAGACTGGTAAGCCATAAACGAAATTTCCAATTAAACTATAAATAAGCACAATGATCATATAGGGAATGAACTCACCACGAATATTAAATGATTGTTCATTAATAACAGCGGTTAGAAAAGTGAGTAGAAAAAGGCCAGTTGTAAAGATCACGGATGAATAGAAAGCCACTTTAATTTTTCTGAATCTATCTTTAAATAGAATTCTTCTGATATATGGAAATAGAAATCCAATCGTTAAAATAACCAGCAAGGTTTTAACCAGGATGGGTGTTGATGAAACGAATAGTATGATTAAAAAAACAATGGCGGAGAAAATGAGAATATAAGAATTACCTTTTAACATTAGATACCTCGATGCTTTTTAACTTTACTTTACAATAAGTGACCGCAAAAAGGTATTCGTTTTAGCCAGTGAATTCATAATTCAAAAAAGAACTCCATGAACTGAACTGTCAGAGGTTCAGAATACATAGAGTCCTTTTTTAATATCTAATTAAGGCTGCTTTTAGAAAAACACGGGGACGGTTCTTGTGTTCCAAAGTGGAACATGAGAACCGTCCCCATGTTCCTTCAGTTAAGCCAGCTGCTGCTCGGCAAATTCCCGGTACAATGCGTGGGTTTGGGTTAGCTCACGATGTGTGCCGATGCCTGTCACCGTGCCTTTTTCAATGAAAACGATCTGATCTGCGTTCACAATGGTGGATAGCCTGTGGGCTATGACAAAGGTTGTCCGGCCTTCCATCAATCGAGTCAATGCCTCCTGAACGATCCCCTCTGACTGGCTGTCGAGGCTCGCGGTTGCTTCGTCCATCATCAGGATTTTTGGGTCCCGAAGGAAGGCGCGGGCAATGGCTATGCGCTGTCTTTGGCCGCCGGAAAGCTTGACGCCTCGTTCGCCGACCTCTGTATCAAGGCCATTTGGGAAGGATTCGATAAATTGATCTGCATAAGCCATTTTTGTGACTGCCCAAAGGCGTTCGTCGGGGATGGTTTCTGCATCTTCCAAGCCGTAGTATAAATTCTCGCGAATCGTTCCGGCCATCATTGCGCTTTCCTGTGAGACATAGCCGATTTGGCTGCGCCAGAATGTGAGAGACAACTGTTGGATCGGTGTGTCTCCTATCCGAATTTCCCCTGAGGTCGGTTCGTAAAACCGTTCAAGAAGTCCAAACATCGTCGTT
Organism: Mesobacillus sp.; assembly: GCF_049588175.1. Taxonomy (GTDB): domain Bacteria; phylum Bacillota; class Bacilli; order Bacillales; family Cytobacillaceae; genus Mesobacillus. The sequence goes on along the minus strand of NZ_JBAVFI010000063.1, from coordinate 88 downwards.
TTTCCGCCTCCGCTTGGACCTACAAGCGCGACCATTTGTCCTGGCTGCGCCTCTAAAGACACTCGGTCTATGACAGGCTCCTCTTCAC
>NZ_JBAVFI010000062.1:0-4997 GCF_049588175.1 Mesobacillus sp. | reverse complement strand
AGAACTTCCTGACACTCTGTTCCCGCTTTTTTATGATGATTGGTTCCTTAAAATCAGGACGGTGCTGGAAAGCAGGATCATCAGGATATGTGAGGACTTGCTTAATGCATCCCGAGAAAAAGAAGTGGCAATTGAGCTATTGAAAATTCTGATGAAGTTCAACCCTGGGGAAGAACTATATCAGGAACAGCTTGTAGCATTGCTGCAAAAAACAAATAGACAAAAAGAAGCGGGATATTTCAGAAATAAAAGTGAATAGTCATTTATGTAATGATTCTGTAATGCTCTTAATGCTATAGTTATTAGACTGAAAATTTAGCGAGGAGCATGTGAAATGAATGACGAATTGATCTTGTACGATTTAGCTGAACAAAGGCAATTCCGATCCGTTCAAAATAAAATCATGAATGATACCTATACAGATCAAGATTTTATTCTATTGCTCGGTTTGCTAAAAAGGCATGCTGACAAAATGGATCTGGTACAAACGAAAAAATTATGCGAGTTAGTGCAGTATTTATATTCGATTGAGCGGGAAGAACGCCTGACCAATGACCTGATGGATATCGTAAATGGAATGTTTTATACGCAGCATTAAAATAGAAAAGCAGCCAAATTCGGAAATTCGAAATTGGCTGCTTTTATTATGTCTATAGAAAAACTGTTACAAGAAAATAACCAAATAATGATAAAAGCACTGATCCTGCCAAGCCTGCGGACAGCGCCTTTCCGCCCATCTGCCGGAACGATTTGAAGTCCACACTAAGACCGAGTCCGGCCATCGCCATCCCAATCAGCAAGTAAGCGAAGCTGACGATTGCAGCGGCGGCATCTTCACTGATCATCCCGGTTGTATTAAGTGCACTGACAGCAAGAAAGCCAAGGATGAACCAGGGAATCGGCAGATCTGCTAACGTCATTTTTTGGCCTGCACTCTGGTTTTCTTTTCGCTTGATGATAAAACCGATCAGAATTGCTACCGGAACGAGCAATGCTACTCGGGTTAATTTTACAATAATGGCAAGGTCCGAGGCTTGTTGCCCTGCCGGATCGGCGGCGGCTACCACATGCGCGATTTCATGCAATGTACCACCTGCGAATACCCCATAATCAAGGACATTCAAACCGAGATAGGAGAATAATAGCGTATAGACGATGGTGAAAATCGTCCCCAGCACCGCGACATTTGCTGCGCCGACAGCAGTTTCCTTTTCATTTGCCTTGATAACCGGTGCGATGGCGACAACGGCGGCAGCTCCACAAATTGCTGTACCGCACGCGGTTAGAATACCAAGCCGCTTTTCAACCTTAAAAAGCCTGCTCAATCCGTAAACCGCCAAGAGCGCAAACACCAGATTTGCAAAGGCAATCATAAATACTGTCGCACCGGCATTGTAAATATCGGAGAGATTCAGCCTGAATCCAAGCAAAATGATGCCAAGACGGAGGAGCTTTTTGCTTGAAAAAGAAGCACCCTCCATAAGACCACTGTTCACTCCAGCCGTTGCGCGCCAAACCATTCCGAACATGATGGCAATGACTAGCTGACCCATGATTGAAAAGAATGGCAGTCCTGCTATTAATCTAGCAGCCAGAGCCAAAGCTAATGTTAATAATATCCCTTTCATCACCGGGACGGTGAATCGGGGCAGAAAATCAGTTGTTTTCATATGTGCACGTCCTTTATATCCATCTGCCTATCTATCACTTTACCGAATGAAAGGAAAATAGCAAAGCCCTGGTAAGTATTCTGGGCTGAATTGGCAATATTCACAAAATGGGAAAATGCCTTGAGCAGAGATTCTGCTTGTAAAACGGTAATGTTGGTTCTTTTCCTCTTCCCGGAAAGGAATTTTCTACTGGTCATCGAATAAGCTATAAGTATAAGCCCATGTCCCGAAAAATATGGGTGAAGAACTCATGAAGGGAGCGCTGAGTCTTCTGAAGTCGAAATATTAAAAATAGTCTTTTTATAGGGTTTTCTTTAGGGGACCGAAGTGTTAAACTATGCATGTGTTTACAAATTTCTACAGTGGGGTTCTGTTTCTTTATCGAAAAATGTAAGCATTTACAATTTTACAGAAAGAGGTGTTGAGAATGCTAGGATTTTTACAAAGGATCGGGAAAGCATTGATGCTGCCGATCGCTGTTTTACCTGCAGCTGCGTTATTGCTGCGCCTCGGGCAGCCGGACTTATTGGATATTTCTTTTATCTCTGCAGCAGGTGACGCAATCTTCGCTAACCTGGCGCTATTGTTTGCGATTGGGGTTGCAGTCGGAATTGCAAAGGATGGGAACGGAGCGGCCGGACTTGCCGGTGCGATTGGCTACTTCGTTTTGACTAAAGGAGCGGGAGCTATTGACGAAAGTATCAATATGGCGGTACTTGGCGGTATCCTTTCCGGTGTAATCGCCGGTTTGCTTTACAATCGCTACCATGATATTAAATTGCCTGACTGGCTTGGTTTCTTCGGAGGCAAGCGATTTGTGCCAATCATCACTTCTTTGGTCATGATTGTCCTTGCAGGAGTTTTTGGTTATGTATGGCCGCCAATTCAGGCTGGCATCAACAATATTGGCGAATGGATAGTCGGAGCAGGTGCTCTAGGAGTAGGCGTATTCGGCTTCTTGAACCGCTTATTAATTCCAATGGGCCTCCACCATGTTCTAAATGCTCTTGTCTGGTTTGAATTTGGCTCATTTACAGATGCAGCAGGAGAAGTTGCGAAAGGTGACTTGAACCGCTTCTTCGCCGGCGACCCGAAAGCCGGTATCTTCATGAATGGTTTCTTCCCAGTCATGATGTTCGGTCTTCCGGCAGCAGCTTTTGCGATGATTGCCGCAGCGAAAAAAGAACGTAAAAAAGCTGTTACAGGTGCCCTTGTAGGGGTAGCCTTCACATCTTTCCTTACAGGGATCACTGAACCAATCGAATTCTTGTTCATGTTCTTATCTCCATTCTTATATGGAATTCATGCCGTGTTGACTGGTTTGGCGATGTCCATCACATACTTGCTGGATATCCACCATGGTTTCGGGTTCTCTGCCGGTGCGATTGACTACGTCTTAAACTACGGTATTGCCCAAAAACCATTGTTATTATTGGGAGTCGGTTTGGTATATGGAGTACTTTATTTCGTGATATTCTACTTCCTGATCATCAAGCTTGATCTTAAAACGCCTGGACGTGAAGACGAGATTGAGGGAGAGTTCACTGAAAGCGGGTCTTCAAAAGGAAATTACTCTGAGCTTGCAGACAAGTACCTTGCAGCGCTTGGAGGAAAAAGCAACCTGAAGGAGCTCGACAACTGCGTTACCCGCCTTCGATTAAAAGTGGCTGATATGGATAAAGTAAATGAAGCAGAGTTAAAAAGGCTTGGCGCAAAAGGTGTTTTGAAACTTAATAAAACAGACCTTCAAGTTATTGTTGGTACCGATGTTGAGTTTGTCGCCAATGAAATGAAGCGGAAATAAGCGATGTGCACAGGTGACTTGGCGGTTTTTACCGCCAGGTCTTTATTTTTTTAGGGTCGATCAGAGTTGAACAATCTTTTTCACCAGTTTGACGAAAGAATTCACCAGTTGGAAAAGTTTTTTCACCAGTTGAAGTAAATATTTCACCAGTTGAGAATTCAAGTCCCATTGCTATATCGGTCATGTAGTATTTTTTACATAAAATAAGGAGGGAACCAGGATGAAACGTTTATTGGATTGCACAGCATCAGATTTCGAAAAAATGACAGGACAGGATTTGAAAAAAGCGATTATCGCCTCGGAAGGAAGAACCATATTATCAGAAGTGATTGGTGCGTTTTCACCGCTTTACCCTGCAGTTACAAATGCGGAAATGGCCGCTGCCTTTGGGGCAGACCTTATTCTTTTGAACTTTTTCGATGTCATGAACCCAGGAATTGAGAGTCTAATTGAAACGGAGCCAGAGAATGTAGTCCGAAAATTGAAGGAGCTTGTTGGCCGCCCAGTCGGTTTGAACCTTGAGCCGGTTGATCTTCAGGCGGATAAGTTAGAGGCGTTTCAACAGCTGCCACAAGGGAGGATTGCGACTGACGCATCACTTCAGAAGGCGAAGGAGCTTGGTTTTGACTTTGTCTGTTTGACTGGAAATCCTAAAACAGGGGTTACCAATACAGAAATTACAAAGGCGATCGAAAAAGCACGTGCGGCATTTGGCCCAGACGGATTGATCATTGCTGGAAAAATGCATGGGGCAGGGGTTGCGGGAGAGACAGGCAGTTCGATGATGACGGAAGAAACCCTGCATGCATTTGTCGAAGCAGGCGCAGATATTATCTTGATTCCTTCACCAGGCACAGTACCGGGCTTTACGGTTGAGAAGACCGCCAAGCTTGTGGATTTGGTGCATCAAAAGGGAGCCCTCGCCATCCTGACAACTGGTACAAGCCAGGAAGGAGCAGATGAGGCTACAATCAAGCAAATCGCCTTGAGCAGTAAAATGGCAGGAGCTGATTTATATCATATCGGTGATGCAGGAGCAGCTGGAATTGCTTCTCCGGAAAATATTATGGCGTATTCGATCGTCGTACGCGGTAAGCGGCATACCTATGTAAGAATGGCTTCTTCCATTTTAAGGTAATACCCTTCTGGAAGTTGGTCACGGCGAATATTAGGGTAAAAGTAGAGGAGAATGCTGATACTAACTTCAGGAGGGATTGTTCATGAAAAAAGATAAGTATGTAAATATAGATCCAAACGCCAAACCTGTGTCTACTGTATCTGAAGAAGAACAGATTGAAACTTCCGAAGCAAATATGAAACTCCAGGATGCCTTTTATGATGAAAACGAAAGCAACGGAGTGGACCCGGCAAACCTGAATAATCAGTCTGCCATTCTTACTGATATGGATTAAAAGCCGGCTCATCGACGCCGGCTTTTTAATTGAAATATTTTTACCCTATTGGTGACGATCCGTCTTATCGCTTTGGTCCTTGTTGCGTTTATTGCCCTTGCTGTTGTCCCC
>NZ_JBAVFI010000061.1:0-2114 GCF_049588175.1 Mesobacillus sp. | reverse complement strand
GTTCTGGTCAGGCATATGAGCGGGAACTTGAAATCAAGGTTTAATGACTTTTTAACTTCAGATGGAGAGAAGCCAGATCGAAATCGAGACGGAGAATTCGAGGGAGCTTACGAATCTAAAACTCAGTTGTTAGACGCGTGGAATTCAGGCTGGGAGGTTTTATTTCATACGCTTGCCGGGCTGAAGGAAGAGGATTTGACCAAGACTGTGTTGATCCGCAGCGAACCCCACTCTGTCATGGAGGCGATTCAGCGGCAAATTGTCCATCAATCCAGCCATTCTGGTCAAATCGTCTATATTGCGAAAATGATTAAAGATAAAGATTGGACTACATTAAGCATTCCGAGGGGAAAGTCTGAAAAATTCAATCAGCAGATGGATGAGCAGTTTAAATAGGACTTAAACTTCGCAGGTTTCAATCAGTTAGCAAACGGAAGGAAAAAGCCCCAAGGTGAATAATATTTCACCTTGGGGCTTTTAATAAATCAGTGCATAACTGTTTTCCTGGCGCGAAACTTTTTCCACTGGAATCGGATGAAACAGCCGACACAGAATCCGAGAATGGCAATGAATGCTGCTAGTGCAACCATAATCGTAAAGAAATGGCCAAGCCCAATGAAGTCCACTGAATAGGAGATCAGTCCGCCTGCTAAACAAATGACTGCAATAAGTTGATTAAAATGTTGCTGCTCCCAATCTTCAGGGATGTATTCCGATGGAGCCTTTTTTAAAAAGGTTTTCGCAATCCGCATAACCGGGTTAAACCCAAACACCAAACCTAAAATTCCCGCTCCCAGCGGCAAAGCCAATATCCATTCGAAACCTGTTATCCAGGCAGAAACCACACTTAAAACAATAAACCACTGATTTGTTCTAACAAGAGGCTGGGGAACAGAGCGCAAAGTTGTTTGCATTTTAATTCCAACCTTTCTTATATGTTTTATAGGATAATAAGTATTTTATCTTATTTTCATCCCAGTGTGAAGAAAAAGGATCATTTTTCTCTAAAATGGACTTTTAGCTGAATTTGGAAAAGGCTTCCTGAATACTATATAAACTGAATGACCGGATTCAATGGTCCGGTACAAATATAGAGAGAACGTTGGGGGAAATAGGGTGAAAAGCAGAAAAGTACTAGTCGTTTTGCTGGCTGCAGGAATTGTGGGGCTAGCTGGGTGTTCAGGGGATAGTTCAAGAGAAGATGAACTCGAGAAAAAGGTAGCCGAGCTTGAAAAAAAGATCGAAAAGGAAAAAGAAAAGACAGAAGATGAAAAAAAACCTGAGGAAGAAGTAGTGGAAGAGCCAGAACCTGTTGTCATCAATGTTATTGATCCAACTACAAAAGCCGTGATTAGAACCTTTCGTCCTGCTGACCTAGGCTATGGGACAGACACGACAAAATTCAAGGCTGAAATAGAGAAATGGGCAAGGGAATTAGCTAGAGGTACAGGAACCAAGGCCGGTTATGATCAACGAATGACTTTGGATAAAATCGGAACAGATGGCCAGGTGAAGAAAGGAACTCCTCAAACGATCCTGGAAGAAGCTGAACTTGTTGAAAAAGTGATCGCTGCTTCTGAAAAAGGCGGTGATATCGAATTGCCGCTCTATGTAACGGCGAGCGGGTACAAGATGGAGGATGTAAGCCATTTAGGAGAAGTGGTCGTAGGGAGTTATACAACTTACTTCAATCCGGGTGTTGCAGGAAGAACGAAGAATATCGAGCTGTCTGCTGAAGCAATTAATAATATCATTCTCGGATCAGGAGATGTCTTTTCCTTTAATACAACGGTGGGCCCCAGTGATGCTGCCCATGGATACCAGCCTGCAGAAGAAATTGTCAATAAAAAACTGGTTATGGGCATAGGCGGAGGCATTTGCCAGACGTCATCCACACTTTTCAATGCAGTTGACCTGTTGGGAGTTGGGTATGTGGAAAAGCATCATCATTCTTTAACAGTGGGATATGTTCCGAAGGGGAGAGATGCCACTGTATCGTACGGGGGCAAGGATTTCAAATTTCAGAATACAACTGGTGTTCCTCTTTTGCTGAAAGCTGTCATGGGGAAAGGGTCACTGACGGTTGAAGTCAGGACATCCAAACAATATGAATC
>NZ_JBAVFI010000060.1:0-2635 GCF_049588175.1 Mesobacillus sp. | reverse complement strand
CCCGAATCCAATAAATAGCCAGAATATTAACAAAAACAACAATTTATGTGAAAACAGCCTTACATTAAATTTATGAGCTTGTCCTTTACGATATGATAGGAAGCTATAAAAACAAATTTTGTATTTTTCTTGCAAAGATCCGACTATCACTGAGTTGAACAAACCCTATCCAAAAATAGAAAAAACTAGCCAGATTTAGCTCCGGCTAGTTTTTAATAGGTATTTTCAAGACTTGTCCAGCCTGAATTTCATTACCCTGAATATTGTTGGCATTTTTAATAATGGAGATTCCCTCTTGCGATTTATAATATTTCATCGCAACCCTGAAAATTGTTTCGCTTGGTTGTACCGTATGATAAATGATTTTTTCATTGCCTTCTGCATTAACCGTTGATGCCGGAGGGGATTCGGCAGCAGGCTGTTTCGTTGTTGTTTCGGCAGCAACATGCTCCTTCGTGCTAACCGGATTTTCAGGTGTATTTTTATCATTTCCACTTTCTGGCGCAGGTGCAGCTGCCGCAACATCAATATCCTCTGGTTCTGCGATTTCCTCAATCGCAGGAGAATCTTCATCGTCCGATGAATCCTTAGCTCTGCTATCGTCTCCACTGCCACTCTGCACATCGATCAGTTCAACACCAGCCCGCTCTTCCGTTAGATCCAACGGCCCTTTTGAACCATCTAGGTAGGAAATGATGCTAAAAAAAGTGATTGGCAGGAGAATGAAAAACAATGCCATTAACCTTATTACTGGATACTTAACCTTCACCTTCGTTTTCTTTTGCTTTAGCCTGTGTAATTCGCTCCTGGGTGGGAGTGTCTCTTTTTTATCAACAGCTTGTTCAGATTTTCGCTCAACCCTTTTTCTCAGGCGCTCTGCCTGGTCCCTAATAGGTTTTTCTCTATTCAATGTTAGTACCCCCATTTGCTGCTCGAGCCCTGAATTTAATCATAAGCCCTAATAAAAAATCAATGATAAAGTGCATTACAATCGTTACAAGCAAATTGTCAGTCTGCATATAAATATAACCAATAAAAAAACTCAGCAATATTATATTTACGAACAAAAACCAATTGAACAAATAGCGGTAATGGACTACTGCAAATATAATGCTGGTTATCATTAAGCCGGCGTTTGTTTGGATGATTCCCCTGAAAAGGATTTCCTCGCTGATCGCTACCATTGCCGCAATCAGTGCTATCTGCAAAATTGTTTTATTTTTAAAGATTCGTTCGTTCAGACCTCCATCGTCATAATAAGATGGAGGAAGAAATTTCATAAGCAGAACATCAACAGTTACCACCAAGATTCCCGCTCCGAACCCGACTGTAAGGATACTAAAATCATCCCAGATGAATAAATTTTTGAATTCATTTAAACTATCAAACAATATCATACCTAAAATGGCGGAAATCGTTAATAGTACTATTTGAGTAGCAACCAAATGAAAAAGCAGTTCTTTTTCAGTGAGTCCCGCTACCGTTTCCTTGTATCGTTCCTTCATCATATCCGCCCACTTAATCTATAATAGCTAACAAAAAACACATTCATAATCGTGTTTCGTTCTTTATGAAAAGGGTTTTAATAAAAGAATAGAAGCCAGTTCTTGTTTCCAATTATTACTTACAGATTCGTCAGCAACGACTTCAATTTGTTCGTAGTGGTTCATGTCTAGCCCACATATCGTGCAGCAATTAGCCGGCCTTGCGGCGAGCTGTTCATTGAAATGCGTCAGAATGGCTGCTCTTTTACAATCCTGCGAATGGACCAAGTCAAGCATTTTCTTAATATTGAAGTTTTTAACCGATAAGCGGTTTTCTATAATATTGATAAATCTGCTTTTATCTTTATCATAATCAATAACTTCCAGGCTTGAAAGATAATCTTCAGCAATCCTCCATTGAATTTCTGTAAATCCGCAAAACGCTATAATTTCATCTTCATACTGTTTTGCTTCTTGATAACTCACATTACGGTCTGCAAGGAACCTAAAGAACCTTTCTATTTGAATATGATCAGGCAGTTCTCCCTCAGCCAGCTGAAAAGCAAGCTGCTCATCTCCAGGAGAATATAGCAGCACGGCGATGGAATCCAACCCATCCCGTGCAGCCCGGCCTATTTCTTGTAAATACGACTCAATTTGCATCGGCATATGGAAGTGTATCACATATCTGACATTCTCTTTGTTTATCCCCATGCCGAAAGCACTCGTTGCACAGACAACTTCCAACTGGCCATGAATGAACTGCTGCTGGATCAGTATCCTGCTTTCAGAATCCAGCCCTCCATGGTAAGCCATCACCTTTCTGATTCCCTGTTCTCTCATATAAGCAGCTGTTTGCTCAGCCATCTTTTTACTGGAGAAATAAATGATACCCGGTCCTTTCAAATATTTCACCAGCTCTATGGTCCGTTCAATTTTCTCCTGAAAATGACTGACATGTTCAACTGCAAGTGAAATCGACGGGCGATCAACAGAATATACAACTTCCTTCCAATCACTTAGAAGAAGTTTTTCAGCTATATCCTGCCTTACCTCTTTTGTAGCGGTAGCAGTAAGTGCAAGCGTCAGCGGTTCTCCAATCAGCTTCCGAATGATTCCCAGCTTTAGGTAATCTGGCCTGAAGTCATAAC
>NZ_JBAVFI010000059.1:0-8959 GCF_049588175.1 Mesobacillus sp. | reverse complement strand
AGGATAAGTTTTCTGCTATTCTGGGAGATTCGCTATTGTTGGTTTCTTCTGAGGAAGAGGTCGAACAGCTTGCGTTCGATTTATCTTATGTTGTATTGCTGGATCTTCCGCCATCTAAGGATCTTCTGGTAAAATTATTATCGGGAAAAAATCCAGGCAGAATCTATGTCCACTTTTATAAAGAAAATAGTGAGTTTTTCACTACCATGCCAACAAGGGAGCACTTCAAATGGTTCTATGCTTTTCTTTCCAAGAAAAGCCCTTTCGACCTGAAACGGTATGGCGGTGAGCTGGCAAAGCATCGCGGATGGACAAAAGAAACAATTGAATTCATGTCACAGGTGTTTTTTGAACTAGATTTTGTTAAAATAAACAATGGGTTTATTTCGCTTGAAAAAGATGTCCCTAAAAGGGATTTAACTGAATCCAAAACATATCAGCATAAGGTGCAAGCATTTACTCTTGAAAATGAGTTGCTCTATTCATCCTACGAGCAATTGAAGGATTGGTTTGACCAATTCATTCAAGAGTCGGTGAAAAATGAGGAGGCAATTATTCAATGGATTTGAAACAATTCATCACAATCGTTCCCGATTGGCCAAAGCCAGGCATTAAATTTAAAGATATTACAACTTTAATGGACAATGGCGAGGCATATAGATATGCAACCGACCAGATCGTGGCTTATGCACGTGAAAGGCAAATTGATCTTGTAGTAGGACCTGAAGCTCGCGGTTTCATCATTGGATGCCCAGTAGCTTACTCACTTGGAGTAGGTTTCGCTCCAGTGCGCAAGGAAGGCAAACTTCCTCGTGAAACTGTGAAAGTTAATTACGGCCTAGAATACGGCAGTGATGTATTGACAATTCACAGAGATGCAATCAAACCAGGACAAAGAGTATTGATTACAGATGATTTGCTTGCAACAGGCGGAACAATTGACGCAACGATTAAACTAGTAGAAGAACTTGGCGGAGTCGTAGCAGGAATCGCGTTCTTGATTGAGTTGACTTACCTTGATGGACGCGGAAAATTGGATGGATATGATATTTTAACCTTGATGCAATATTAATGAGTATGGGCGCTTCTCTTCGAAGTGCCCATTTGTCATTCTTAAGCAGGTTTTACTTGGTTTACATACAAATATCCGTGGTGAATTAAATAGGTCTTTTATCTAGACTAAAGTATAAAAATCAGGCTCTGTTAAAGGTCTACGTTGTTTTTTATTTATAATTATAATTAACACAGCTGATATCTAAAAAAAGAATAATATTCATCAAATAATAATAACTTTCGACATTTTTTTTAATTTCCGCTGTAAAATATCTTCCTTTCTCTTTACATCTTTCATTTTTTCTTTGATAATAGTAACAATCCATTATAAGAATCATTATTTATATTAATGGTTTTTTAAAATAAAAGTCGATTTTTCTCTTAACCCCGCATGAAGAAATGCGAGTTAATATAATGAAATAAAAATTAGGTGATCCTATGGCGAATGACCAGGTAATGACCGCAGAACAAGTCATTGACTGTACAAAATCATATTTGAATGATGAGCACGTGAAATTGGTAAAGAAAGCATATGAGTTCGCCAGACAGGCTCATCATGACCAATTCAGAAAATCCGGGGAACCGTATATCATCCACCCAATCCAGGTAGCGGGAATCCTTGCTGACCTGGAAATGGATCCAGCAACGGTTGCAGCTGGTTTTCTTCACGATGTCGTTGAAGATACAGAGGTTACTCTTGATGATTTAAGAGAGGCGTTCAATGATGAAGTGGCAATGCTTGTTGATGGTGTTACGAAACTTGGTAAAATAAAATACAAGTCGCATGAAGAACAGCAGGCGGAAAACCACCGGAAGATGTTCGTGGCGATGGCGCAAGATATCCGTGTCATCCTGATTAAACTTGCTGACCGTCTTCATAATATGAGGACGTTAAAGCATTTGCCGCTTGAAAAGCAGCGAAGGATCTCCAATGAGACTCTTGAAATATTCGCACCGCTTGCACACAGGCTCGGTATTTCAAAAATCAAATGGGAACTTGAAGATACAGCATTGCGCTATTTAAATCCGCAGCAGTACTATCGGATTGTCAATCTGATGAAGAAGAAGCGTGCGGAACGTGAACAGTACTTGGAAGAAGTCATTGTTGAAGTAAAAGAAAGGCTTCATGAGGTTTCAATTAAAGCTGAAATTTCGGGAAGGCCAAAACATATTTATAGCATCTATCGAAAAATGGTATTGCAAAACAAGCAATTCAATGAGATTTATGACTTATTGGCTGTGAGAATTGTTGTAGACAGTATCAAGGATTGCTATGCAATCCTTGGCATTATTCATACCTGCTGGAAGCCTATGCCTGGTCGTTTTAAAGATTATATCGCTATGCCAAAACCAAATATGTATCAATCGCTGCATACAACTGTCATCGGACCAAAAGGAGATCCACTTGAAGTCCAGATCAGGACAGATGAAATGCACAGAATTGCTGAATTCGGGGTGGCGGCACACTGGGCATACAAAGAAGGAAAACCAGTTGAAGGCGCTAATTTTGAAACCAAGCTTTCATGGTTCAGGGAAATCCTTGAGTTCCAGAACGACACTGCCAATGCGGAAGAATTCATGGAATCCCTTAAAATTGACCTATTCTCTGATATGGTATTTATTTTTACGCCTAAGGGCGATGTCATTGAATTACCTGCAGGGTCGGTGCCAATTGATTTTGCATATCGGATCCACTCGGAAATCGGGAATAAAACAATCGGCGCTAAGGTAAATGGCAAAATGGTCACGCTTGATTACGAACTGAAGACTGGCGATATTATTGAGATTTTGACGTCTAAACATTCATATGGACCGAGCAAGGACTGGCTCAAGCTTGCCCAGACTTCCCAGGCGAAGAACAAAATCCGCCAATTCTTCAAGAAGCAGCAAAAGGATGAAAATGTTGAAAAAGGCCGGGAGCTATTGGAAAAAGAGATTCGCAATATGGATTTCGATGTCAAAGAAATTCTTACTTCTGATAGCCTGAAAAAGGTTTCGGAGAAATTTAATTTTACAAATGAAGAAGATTTATTCGCGTCTATCGGCTATAACGGAATCACTGCTTTGCAAGTAGCGAACAGGCTTACGGAGAAGCTACGCAAGAAGCGTGATCTTGAACAGGAAAAGGATATTGCGAACGCTGTTTCAGAGCTTAAGGCATTTTCTCCTGTCAAGAAGCGGGAGTCAGGTGTCAGGGTTTCTGGCATTGATAACTTGCTCATACGCTTATCCCGCTGCTGCAATCCTGTTCCTGGGGATGAGATTGTAGGATTTATCACGAAGGGCAGAGGGGTTTCTGTACACCGCGCAGATTGCACAAATATCCATACAGAGGATGCCCAGGCAAGACTGATCCCAGTAGAATGGGAAACAGCCCTGAACGACCGGAAAGAATACAATGTTGATATCGAAATCAGCGGATATGATCGCAGAGGGCTTCTTAACGAAGTTCTCCAGGCAGTCAATGAAACAAAAACGAATATTACGGCCGTTTCCGGGAAATCTGACCGGAACAAAGTAGCGACAATAAATATGTCCATCGCAATCCATAATGTTAACCATTTACAGAAGGTTGTAGACCGGATTAAACAAATCCCTGACATTTATGCTGTCAGAAGGATGATGAGTTAAGGAGAGTCAACATGCGTTTAGTTGTACAGCGTAGCAAAGAAGCTAAGGTAACAGTGGACGGTGAAGTGACTGGCTCCATTGTGAAAGGGTTTGTTGTCCTTGTTGGCGTAACGCATGAAGACAAGGTAGAAGATGCAGCATTTCTTGCAGAGAAGGTTGCCAATTTGAGAGTTTTTGAAGATGAAGCAGGGAAAATGAATCTTTCACTCCTTGATGTAGGAGGGGAGATTCTTTCCGTTTCACAGTTCACCCTGTATGGTGATTGCCGTAAAGGGCGTCGCCCGAACTTCATGAATGCAGCAAAACCGGACCAAGCACTTTCCATTTATGAAGCCTTCAATCGATTCCTTAACGAAAAAGGAATCAAGGTTGAGACTGGTGTTTTTGGTGCAATGATGGACGTTCAGCTAACCAATGATGGCCCGGTAACATTAATCATTGACAGTAAATAAGAACAAGAAAAGAAGGGATCCCGCAATTATTGCAGGATCCCTTCTTTTTATCTATTGATTAGGTAAAATCGATTAATTGTAATTTTTAAAATAGCGCGCCAGTCCATCAAAGATGCCATTTGCAACTGCTTGCTGGTATTGGGAGGTATTAACTAGCATTTCTTCTGCTGGATTGCTCAGATACCCTAACTCCACAAGTATAGCTTTTTGTCTGTTCTCTCTAAGGACATGGTAGTCGCCAAAACGAGTGCCGCGATCCTTTAGCATCGTCTTGCTGATTACCGATGAATGGATTTGCTCACCTAAAGGCTTTTGGTTTGAATTGTAATAATAGGTGGTCATTCCTCTCACACTGCGGTCATTGGTGCTGTCAAAGTGAAGGCTGATAAATGCGTCGGCATTCTGGTAATGACCTGTGCTGACGCGGGAACCGAGTGATATGTAGGAATCATTATTCCTCGTCATGATGACATTCGTTCCTGAAGCTTTAAGTTTGTCATATACAAGCTGTGCTGTTTTTAATGTCAACGATTTTTCCAGCGTTCCTCTCACACCTGTTGTTCCATTATCTCTGCCCCCATGTCCAGGGTCGATTACGATTGTCCTATTTTTTGTATGCATCTCTGCTCCAGGTTTTTCTATTTGTCCAGAATTTCCCTGAATAGAAACAATCCAGCCTGCCACAAAGCCAGTTAAACCATTGGACAGTGAAATTTCATACCAATCATTCTTGACGCTGATTACTTCGAATGTATCTCCCTGGTTCGCACGGGAAATGACCGAGCTGCCAGTGCTTGGTCCTTTACGGATATTGGTACCATCGTGCAGAATATTAAGCCTGCTATTCTTTACAGGCTGATTAGGGGTAATGACTGGTCCGTTCTTCGTCTTCTGGAAAAACCATCCTGCTGCCCATCCAGTTTCGCCTGCTTTGTATTCGATTTTTACCCAGTTATTCACTTCCTCAATGATTTGGAAGCTTTGCCCCTGTGTGATAGTCCCAATCACTTTACCATTAAGAGCATTGCGATCCCGTACATACAACTGTGAGGCTGTTACAGTGCCTGAATATTGATTTGCAGGTGAAGATGGCTGCTTTTTATCGGATGAAGTGTTTTGGTTCACCTTCAGAAATTGGTCGCTTACCCAAGCTTTCCTTCCCGAATATGTAATTTCAGCCCATCCGTTCGACTGAGAAAATATGGAAACCTCTGCACCTCGCTTCAAAGATCCAATTGTTTTCGCAGTAGTCGAAGGCTTTTCACGGACATTCAAAGAGTCCGCAGTAACAACGCCTTTGGTTTTTGAGTTTTCATTGTTTGCTGGAGTACCAGTTTCTTTACTATCTTTAATAGTGATGATAAATTCCTTTGCTACCCAGCCCTGAATTGCTGAGGTGCGCACTTCGGTCCATTTATTATTGGAATTCATTATTTCTACGGCTTGTCCACTATTCAAAGACCCAACAATCTGAAATTCGGTCCCAGGACCTTTTCTGACTCTCAGCCCGTTGACGGTTACGCTGCCAGTCGTGCCAGCAGGTTTTTGCGTAACAGCAGGCAGTACATTGGAGTCCATTGCAGTAAACCATTCTGCAACCCATCCCTTTTTACTGCCGCCCAGACTAATCTGGATCCAATCGCCTTCCTTCTTAACGATCAAATACTTTTCTCCCTTTTTCACCGATCCTGCAACCGGGTAGCTTAAGCCAGGACCTTGTCTGACATTCAAGCTTGTAGCGGTAATTGTCAGTCTTTCGTTGTTCGCTTTTGCTGTTTCTAATGCTGGCAGGCTCCCGAAAATGAGCAATAGGCAAAGGATGACAGGAACCATTTTCCTTTTTGGCAATGCTCTCCCTCCTTTTAATATATCTTTGCTGTGTTAAAGAAAATTGTTGAATTGGAAACACTGTTGATTGTAGCGATTAGAGCTGAAATCAATAGTCCAGTTGAACACAGCCATGTCTTTAAAATAATATTACCGGAATTTACCGGCAAAATCACGAGGTCTTTTTCCTTATATCGGATTTAACGGACAAAAATTAACTTTATATAAAAATCGTGAAAAATTTTTAAAAGGGTGGGAAGAATAGTTAAGAATAAAAGATGGAAGGTGATTACATGCGATTTAGTGAGAAAGGGATGGCCTCATTCGGAGAAAACCAATTATTTGGCGTCGATTTTCATGATTTTATTCAGAAGGAACAAAGTTCACATGTTGTGGAATTGGCATCTGAGTTCGGGCTTTCACTCCGTGACGTAAGAAAATTAAAAAAACAGCTGGAACGTTCGTGAATTGTTCTTGACAATCGAAAATGGACTCCGTATTATAATATAAATAAATATCATAGCGAAATAATACCGTTGATGGAGCACAGTAGCAGAGAAACACATGGCAAGAGAGGGAATGCCCTGGCTGAAAGCATTTCTGCATGATGACTTTGTGAATGAACACTCCGTAGGATCTTCTCTGAAACTTGGTTAAAAACCAATAGTAGGAGTGGACGTATTCAGGCGTTAACTGTTAAAGAGGAAGTGCGTTCAGGCGCCTTCAATTAGGGTGGCACCACGGGAATCAAAGCTCTCGTCCCTTGTTATTATTACAAGGGATTGGGGGCTTTTTTGTATTTCTTTAAGCAGGTTTCGCGTTAAGCCAACAATTTACCAAATTAACCGTACATAACTAAATTGAAAAAAAAGGAGGATGCACTGTGTCGAAACAAATTAATATCCCTCGGGGAACACAGGACATTTTGCCAGGCCAGGCTGAAAAATGGCAGCTTATTGAAGCGAAAGCTAGAGAGCTATGCGAACGATACCAATATCGGGAAATCCGCACACCGATTTTTGAACATACAGAATTATTCAAACGCAGTGTAGGGGACACAACAGATATTGTCCAAAAAGAAATGTACACTTTTACCGACAGAGGAGACAGGAGCCTGACTCTTCGTCCAGAAGGAACGGCGGCAGCTGTCCGCTCATTTGTGGAAAACAAAATGTTTGGACACGCAAATCAGCCTGTAAAGCTATATTACATGGGACCAATGTTCAGATATGAACGGCCACAGGCTGGACGTTTCCGCCAATTTGTCCAATTTGGCGTCGAAGCCATGGGCAGTGCGGATCCGGCGATTGATGCTGAAGTAATTTCGCTGGCCATGTCCATTTACCAGGAGCTTGGTTTGAAGAAGCTTAAATTAGTCGTAAACAGCCTCGGAGACAAACAAAGCCGACAGGCACACCGTGAGGCTCTGGTAAACCATTTTAAACCGCGGATTGGAGAGTTTTGCAGTGATTGCCAAAACCGTCTGGAAAAAAATCCAATGCGGATTCTGGATTGCAAAGCAGACCGGGATCATGAACTGATGAAATCGGCTCCAGCTATCATCGACTATTTAACTGATGATTCAGCACAATATTTTTCAAAGGTTACGAAATATTTGTCTGATTTGGGAATTGAGTTTGAAGTGGACGCAAATCTCGTTCGTGGCCTTGATTACTATAATCACACAGCATTCGAAATCATGAGCAATGCTGAAGGATTCGGAGCAATCACAACCCTTTGCGGCGGCGGAAGATATAACGGCCTGGTCGAAGAAATTGGCGGACCTGAAACACCGGGCATCGGCTTTGCTTTAAGCATTGAAAGGCTGCTAGCCGCTCTTGATGCAGAAGGTGTAGAGCTTCCGGTAAAAGAAGAGATCGATTGTTACCTTGTTTCCCTTGGAGATTCGGCGAAAGATTATACAGTCGGGCTGCTTCATAAATTAAGAGCATCTGGCTTCTCGGCAGAACGAGACTATCTCGATCGTAAAATCAAAGCGCAATTCAAGGCAGCTGATCGTTTGAATGCCAAATATGTAGCTGTTTTGGGTGAAGATGAATTAAAAGAAAACAAAATAAACCTAAAGTCCATGGCAGATGGAGAACAAATCGAACTGCCGCTTGAAGGTTTTATTGAAAAATTCAGGGAGATTTGCAAATAGAGGGGGAGTTTAAATGTTTGGGAGAACATATTATTGCGGCGAAGTAACAGAACAAGCAATTGGTGAAAAAGTTACATTAAAGGGATGGGTTCAAAAGCGCCGCGATTTGGGCGGACTTATTTTCATAGACCTGCGTGACAGAACGGGGATTGTCCAAATCGTTTTTAATCCGGATGTCTCACCTGAGGCTCTTGCCCTTGCAGAGAAAGTCCGTACTGAATATGTCCTCGACGTGAAAGGAACTGTTATTGCTCGCGGCGAAGGAACGATTAATGAAAACCTTAAAACAGGTAAAATTGAGGTCCAGGCAGAAGACCTGACGATCATCAACGAGGCGAAAACAACTCCATTTATCATTGCCGACAAAACGGATGTTTCAGAGGATGTCCGTTTGAAGTACCGCTATTTGGACCTTCGCCGACCTGTGATGTTCGAAACATTTAAAATGAGGCATCAGGTGACGAAAGCAATCCGCGATTTCCTGGATGGAGAGGGTTTCCTTGATGTTGAGACGCCAATCTTAACAAAGAGCACTCCAGAGGGAGCAAGGGACTATTTAGTTCCAAGTCGTGTCCATCCTGGTGAATTCTATGCACTTCCTCAATCTCCGCAGCTTTTCAAACAGCTCATGATGGTTGGGGGATTTGAACGGTACTACCAGATTGCGCGCTGCTTCCGTGACGAGGATTTGCGTGCTGACCGCCAGCCTGAATTCACTCAGGTTGATATTGAAACTAGCTTCATGAGCCAAGAGGATATCCTTGCGTTGGCAGAGAAAATGATGCAGAAGGTCATGAAGGATGTTAAAGGTATCGATCTTCCAGCACAATTCCCG
>NZ_JBAVFI010000058.1:0-3815 GCF_049588175.1 Mesobacillus sp. | reverse complement strand
ACGACGACCATTGTCATCTGCTCTTCTGCCAAGTCCTTCATGACCTGCAGCACTTCGCCTGTCAGTTCTGGGTCTAACGCGGATGTTGGCTCATCAAACAAGAGGATTTCGGGATTCATCATCAGTGCCCTTGCGATGGCTACTCGCTGCTTTTGGCCGCCTGACAAATTAGCAGGATAGGCACCTGCCCAATTCGTCAGCCCGATTTTATTTAATAAATCCGCACTGCGTCCCTGGATAACTGCTGCTTGCTCTTTCTTGACGAGGCGAGGCGGCAGCTCCAGATTTTCCTTGACGGTTAAATGCGGAAACAGATTGAAGTGCTGGAATACCATCCCCATTTTGGAGGTGATTCTCTTCAAATCCTGCGGCTTCGCGTACATCCCATCCTTGACCAAGTACTCATCCGAGACCTTGACGCTTCCACCGTTAATTTCCTCAAGGTGCACCAGGCTGCGGAGCATCGTGCTTTTCCCCGAACCGGAAGGCCCGATGACTGCTACCACTTCATTTTTTTCTACATTAAAGGTTATATTTTTCAGGACTTCGAGCGTCCCAAATGACTTCTTAAGGTTGGATACTTCTATGATTGCCATCTTAACCAATCCTTCTTATTCAAATTTGAAACGTCGTTCAATCCATTTAAAGACTAATGTTAATACAAGCGTCATGATCAGGTAAATCAAACCTGCGACGAAAAACGGCACGATGGTAAAATCGCGGTTAACGGCAGTCTGTGCAAAGTGCAGCAATTCCGGCACGGCCACTGCGTAAAGCAAGGCTGTGTCTTTCACCAGTGTCACGGATTCATTCGCCACTGCCGGAAGTGCGACACGAAACATTTGCGGCAAAATGATTTTCGTCGTTGTCTGCCATTTACTCAACCCAAGCACTTTGGATGCCTCGTATTGTCCTTTATCAATGGCAAGAAGCCCGCCGCGGAAAATCTCCGCAAAGTAAGCAGCATAGTTCAGTACAAAACCTAGGCTGGCAGCGACAAATCGGTCGAGAACAAAATATTCACCAATGACCGGAATCATCGGAAGCCCGAAGGTAATAAATAATAATTGCAATAACAGAGGGGTTCCCCTCATCACGTATATATAGGCTTGAGCCAGCCATGATAAAGGCTTTAAGTCGCTTTTAACAGCAAGCGTCAGAAGGAATCCGAGCGGGATCGACAAAACAATCGCGATCACAAACAACAGGACGGTCATCTGCGCCCCTTCAAGCATTGGCCCAATTATGGATGTAATGTAATCAAAAGACATAGAAAGATTCCTCCAAAAGCAAAACAGGTTTCCGGATGGAAACCCTGCTTTGCCTTATATTTACTTCAATACTTTATCTTCACCAAACCATTTTTCAGAGATCTTCGCTGCTGTTCCATCTTCATTCATTTCATCAAGCGCTTTTTGCAGCTTTTCAAGTAATTCTTCGTTGCCTTTCTTAACGCCAATTCCATATTCTTCAGGAGCAAGAGATTCATCAAGAACCTTGAAAGATTCCTTCTCTTTCGTCATGTAATAGTTGATGACAATTTCATCAATGATCACGGCATCAATTCTGCCGCTCTTCAAGTCTGATAGAGCTTGTACATTGTCAGAGAACTCCGTAACGGTTTTAACCTTTTCTTTTACAGGAGATGCGTCCAGCGCGTCTGAAGCTGAAGAAAGAGATTGCAAGCCGACAACCTTGCCTTCTAAATCATCCAGTTTAGCAAGCTTTGAATCAGCAAGCGTCACAACGACCTGTGCGTTTTTCAAGTAAGGCTTTGTGAAAAGAACCTTTTTCTTACGTTCATCTGTGATAGTGTACCCGTTCCAGATCAAGTCAATCCTGCCGCTGCTAAGCTCAGCTTCTTTTGTCTGCCAGTCGATTGGCTGGAATTTCACTTCTTTCCCCATTTTTTCTGCTGCAGCACGAGCATAGTCAATATCAAAACCGACAATCTCGTTATCTTTATCGCGGAATCCCATTGGAGCAAATTTATCATCGATTCCGATTACAAGTGCTTTGTCCTCGCTGTTCTCTTTTTCAGAAGAATTCGAGCAGCCTGTAAAAATCGCCAATACTGATGCTATTAAAATAAGCATCGTCGCAAAACGTTTCATCTATGATGACCACCTTTTATTAATTTTATAGAACACTTTAGCACGTTACCATATTAGCATGTTATCACGCTATCACATTATAACACCAGAATAATGCTTATTTCAATATGATATATTAATAAAATAATCGGGGGTACTATGGAAGTTTATCCCCCTAATCGGCCAGTAAAATTAACGCGGGCCTGTTTTTGCCATAAATGTATAATTGATTCTTTAAAGTGATAAATGATACACTCTAGGGTATGTGGATTTTTACAAAAGGCAGGTGATATTTATCGTTAGCAATCGAAGTGCCCTAATAAATCTTTTCATTATATGTTCTCTATTTTTCATTTTTATGGTTCCGCAAGAAGTTTTTGCCCATGCGTCGCTAAAAATGGCTGAGCCTGCCCCGGATAGTGAATTAAAAACCCCGCCAAAGGAAATAGTTCTGTCATTCGATGAAAGACTTGAAAACGAACTGTATTCGATTAAGGTTTTTAATGAAAATGGGGAAAAAGTCGGCAATGGAAAAACAAAGATGAGTAAAAACCAAAAATCCATACAACAATCTTTGCCTGACCTGCCCGACGGAAATTATGTCATATCCTATAGTGTCATTTCAGCGGATGGCCATCCGGTAAAGAGTTCTTATGTCGTCTCCATAGGGGAAGAAACGGTCTTCAAAAGAGATATAAACCAGCTTGTTTTAGAAAAACAACAGAGCTCGGCTGGGGTCGATGCGTTCAGGTCATTGGTGAGAATTCTTTTTTACATGGCGTTGATTTTGACGATTGGCTGGATTGTATGGGGAACCATACATAATTTAGAGAAGGAAGAAATCAAGGCCACCTTTAGACAGAGGGCTTTTCATTTACAAATTGCGCTGTTCGTAACCACCGTTGGCCTGGGATTCGTTCAATTGTCTGAATTACTTGACCGCTGGACACTGGCAGAAATCGGATCGATTTTAACAGGCACAACAGTAGGGATTTCTTTGGTCGCTACTGTGCTTTTATCTTTATTAGGTTTTCCAATCTTGCTTCGTTTCAAAGCGGTTGATCTAGTGTGGGTATTGATGATGCTGGCGGCAAAGAGTTTTAACGGACATGCTGCAGCCTTTGAACCGGAAATCCGCTCTATGTCTCTTGAATTGGATGTCGTCCATTTACTTGCAGCTGCTATATGGGCAGGAGGACTGCTGTATATTCTAACCTACTGGAAAAAGCAGCGGGAACACGTTAGACAATTCCTGCCATTCTTTTCGCAAGTTGCCTTAATCAGCATGCTGATCCTGATTGTAACGGGAGCAGCTTACACTTTAATCTTCTTGCCGCAGCTCGATTATTTGCTCCATGCACTATGGGGAAAATTGCTTTTAGTTAAAATTTCCTTAGTTCTGCTTGTATTCGTCATTGGCGCACTTTTACGCAATACGATGAAAAAGAAAAAAGAAGATCCAATGGGCAGCTTGGTAAAAATCGATTTTAGTGTGATGATCATCATTTTAGGAATTGTTGGTGTGTTGACTCACCTAAATCCACTCCCGGAAAATGAACCTCTGGAATGGAAAAATCAAGATCGTTACATTGATTTTACAACGTCGATCTCACCCAAGACACCTGGGTACAATCATTTCAAAATCACAGCAAATTCGCATACAGAAGACTTAGAGATTAAACGGATTGAGCTATTCCTTATCTATAAAGACAACCTTGAAAT
>NZ_JBAVFI010000057.1:0-10791 GCF_049588175.1 Mesobacillus sp. | reverse complement strand
ATATCAATCATCGCCTTAAATTTAGCGAGGAAAAATAAATCAACTTTCGTTTTCTGATGCAGTAAATGAATGTCCTCATGATGGCGAAGCAGCTCAAGCAAGGCAAAAATCCGCTGGTCTGTCTGTTTTGCTGCCAAATCATATAGCTGCTCAACTGTATATTGTGAGATCGCAGGAAGCTTAAGATCCAGCGTCTTGATATTCAGGGATTTGACTGCTTTAATAAAGGCACGCTCAAAGCTCCGATCAATTGCCATCGCTTCTCCAGTTGCCTTCATTTGTGTGCCTAATGTCCTGTCAATCTGGGGAAATTGTTCGAACGGCCATTTCGGGATTTTCACTACAACATAGTCCAATGCTGGTTCATAGCTTGCATACGTATTGCCGGTTACAGGATTCATGATTTCCGCCAGGTTATAGCCGACAGCTAATTTCGCTGCCATTCTGGCAATTGGATAGCCTGTCGCTTTTGAAGCGAGTGCTGAAGACCTGCTGACCCTTGGGTTCACTTCAATCAAATAATAATTTTTGCTTTCGGGGTCAAGTGCAAACTGGATGTTGCAGCCGCCGATAATCCCTAAGGCAGATATAATTTTAACGGCTGATGTTCTCAGCATCTGATATTCACGGTCTGTCAGCGTTTGGGAAGGCGCAACAACGATTGAATCACCGGTGTGGATGCCGACGGGATCAATATTTTCCATATTACAGATAGCAATACATGTGCCTGCAGCATCCCGCATCATTTCATACTCAATTTCTTTAAATCCGGCAATGCTCCTTTCAACCAAGCATTGATTAATTGGACTCTCATTCAATCCGCCTGTGACAAGTGATGTTAATACCTCCATTGAGGACGCGATTCCGCCACCTGTGCCTCCGAGCGTATATGCAGGACGAACAATTAACGGAAAACCGATTTTCTCAGCAAATTTGATTGCTTCCTCAACTTTCTGAACAACCTCACTTTCAGGAACGGGCTCATTCAGTTCATGCATCAAACTGCGGAAAGCTTCTCTATCTTCTCCCTGCTTGATGCTCTCTACAGACGTCCCAAGCACTTTTACCTTGTATTTTTCAAGGATCCCTTGCTCACTCAACTTGAACACCAAATTCAAGCCTGCCTGACCCCCTAGTGTTCCAAGGATTCCATCAGGCTTTTCAAGTGCAATGACCTTTTCTACACCTTCCACTGTCAATGGCTCAAAGTAAACGGCGTCTGCAAAAACATGGTCGGTCATGACCGTAGCAGGATTGTTGTTTACAAGGATCACTCTGTAACCTTCTTCCTTGAGGGCGATACAGGCCTGAGTACCTGCATAATCGAATTCGGCTGCCTGGCCAATTATGATTGGGCCGGAACCAATGACTAAAACTGATTTAATACTAGTATCTTTAGGCATAGCTGACTTCTCTCCGCTTTTTGTATTTGACTGTTTGGATGAATTCTTCAAATATAAATGTACTGTCCTCTGGTCCAGGACTGGCTTCAGGATGGAACTGTACTGTAAGGAGAGACAGTTTTTCATGGTAAAGTCCCTCGATTGATTGGTCGTTTTTATTGTAAAAACGCACCTTCATTCCTGTTTTGGCGATACTGTGCTGATCAACAGCATAGCTATGGTTCTGTGATGACATGAATACCTTGTCTGCAGTCACATCATAAACAGGCTGGTTTGCTCCGCGATGCCCAAATAGCATCTTCTTGGTATCCCCACCAAGCGCAAGAGCCGCCAGCTGATGTCCAAGGCAGATTCCTAAGACAGGGTAATACTCAATCACTTTTTTAATGTCTTTCAGGTTTCCGGCCAGCTCTTTCGGATCTCCGGGTCCATTTGATAATAGGACGCCATCGGGCTGGAGTGCGGCAATTTGTTTAAAGGTATAATGATATGGGACAATCGTCACAAGGCAATTTTGTTTTACCAAATATTCAGCGATTGATTTCTTGAATCCATAGTCAATTAAAACAATATGCGTATCACCCGAGCCAATTGTTTTAGGTTTAATGGTCGATACTTCCTTTACTTTCAGGCCAGCAATCATGTCACAGCTTAAATCACAGCCAGGCTCATTTGATAGGACCGCTGGCATTGTGCCATTCTGACGGATGCTTTTTACAAGTTCTCTTGTATCCACATGTTCAAGTACCGGTATATCCCATTTCTTTAAATAATCTAAGAATGAATGCTGAGCTTCATAATGATAGGCGGAGCTTGCCGCTTCATAGACAATGACAGCTGCTGCATGAGGCTTCTTGCTCTCAAAGTCATCATCATTTATCCCGTAGTTGCCAATTAGCGGATACGTAAAAACGATGATTTGATTTTTATATGAAGGGTCAGTCAGAACCTCCTGGTACCCGGTCATCCCGGTGAAAAAAACAATCTCTCCGGCAATTCCTTCTTCAGCCAGCTTTCCGTGCAAGTGCCCCTGAAATGTCTTGCCGTCAGCCAGTTGCAGATATCCTTTCATTCGACACCTCTCCAGTTGAATATTTATTTATCAATATTTATTTTTATGCATTTTGTTCTAAAAAATATACAGCCTTACGCTGTGATTGAATGCATGCTTACTGTTTCCTCTATTATTTTAACCGCCTTTTCAATCTCTTCCTGGCTTACATTCAGCGGTGGAAGCAAACGGATTACTTTTTCTCCTGCAGGCAGCGCAACCAGGCCTGCTTTTCTTAAAGCTGCTAGTATCGGCTGGACATCTGTGGTCATTTCAATTCCTGCCATCAGTCCCAGTCCCCTGATTTCTTTTACAATATCCAATTGTCCAAGTCTTTTATGGAGCGATTCAAATAAATAATTCCCTTTAGCTGTTGCTTCAAGTAAAAATTCATCATGAAAAATAATCTCCATCGTAGCTGATGCGGCTGCTGTACTCACCGGATTTCCGCCAAATGTTGAACCATGGCTTCCGGGACCGAAAAATTCCTTCAACTCAGCTTTTCCAACGGCAGCTCCAATTGGCAGTCCACTGCCCAGGCCTTTTGCAACCGTGATAATATCCGGTTTTATTCCAAAGTGCTGAAAAGCAAATGGCTTCCCTGTACGCCCGATTCCTGTCTGGATTTCATCAATGATCAGCAAAGCACCATTTTGCATACATGCTTTTTCTATTTCTTTAAGAAACTCGGAATCTACGACATGGATTCCGCCTTCTCCCTGGATGATTTCAATCATTACCGCTGCTGTTTCGGGTCCAATTTCGTGTTGGAAAGCTTCAAGATCATTGAATGGAAGGTGTACAAACCTTTCTAGCATACTGCCGAATCCTTCCTTGATTTTTTCCTGGCCTGTTGCAGCCATCCCTGCGAATGTCCTGCCATGAAATGATTGCAGGAAGGAAATAATTTTCGTTCGCCCGGTAGCTTTCCTAGCCAGTTTAATTGCTGCTTCATTCGCTTCAGCCCCACTATTGGCAAAAAATACACAATCTAAATCCGCCGCTTCTGCCAGCTTTTCCGCTGCTTCCTCCTGGATGCTTTGTGGAAATAGATTAGAAACATGCCAAAACGATTCCAGCTGATTTTTCACAGCAGTCTCTACAGCCTCGGGCCGATGTCCTAAATTGCATACACCGATTCCTGAAGTGAAATCAAGGTATTCAGTCCCATCTTTTCCATAAATCACAGCACCTGCTGCTTTTTCAGGCTCGATTTCCCATCTTTGATAGGTCGGGAATAAATAGCTCATTTTAAAACCCTCTCTTTTGCGGCAATTGAAGTCCCTTGCCAACTGTTATTTTTATAAAATTGCTTTTTACCAGAAATGATCATTACTTTCTCTACCCCGGAACCTATTGCAGATAAGGCTGACTTCACCTTAGGGACCATCCCGCCATAAATCTGGCCATCTGCAATATAGCTTTCTACTTCTCTCTCATTTACGTCACTGACAATCACACCATCGATAAGAATTCCTTCTACATTGGTTACAAATGCACAGCGTTCCGCCTTTAAGGCTTTCGCAATTGATGCCGCCGCATAATCGCCATTTATGTTCAGCTTGAAACCATCTTCGGCAACTGCGATAGGAGTGATCACCGGAATATACCCTTTCTCAATCGCCATCATGATTAAATCGGTGTTCACAACGGATATAGCCCCAACATACCCTAATCCAGTTTTATCAAGATACTCTCCCTGGAGGCAATCACCATCACTTCCATTAATGCCAAGTGCATTGAATCCATTTTTAATCAGCATTGCACAAAGCTGCCGGTTTGTTTGACCAGATAAAACCATTTCAACGATTCCCATTGTTTTTTCACATGTCACTCGTAAACCATCTTTGAACTGTGCTTTTATTCCAAATAAGTCCAGCATTGCGTTGATCGCTGGTCCGCCACCATGGACAATGACCGGAGAAAAGCCGTCCTCCATCAATTCTCCCAAGCTTTTATAAAAATCGTCAGTCAGCTCTTCCAATACACTTCCGCCGCATTTAATGACTACAATCCTCAAAGAATTCGCCCCTTTATGTGCGATAACTTGCATTTATTTTCACATAATCATATGAAAGGTCGCAGCCCCATGCCATACCAACGCCATCTCCTACTTGAAGATCAACAAAAATTTGCACTTTATCATTCATTAG
Organism: Mesobacillus sp.; assembly: GCF_049588175.1. GTDB lineage: Bacteria > Bacillota > Bacilli > Bacillales > Cytobacillaceae > Mesobacillus. Next base: position 6,184 of record NZ_JBAVFI010000057.1, on the reverse strand, counting down.
GTAATCCTTCGCTTCATCCTCGTTAAAAGCAATCGGAGTACTAAGCTTAAGCATATTGATAGGGCCAAGGGCGATATCGACCGTTTTGGGATTTACAGTTGCCTGGCTTTGGCCAATTGCACCAATAATCCTTCCCCAGTTCGCATCTGCACCATACACCGCTGTTTTGACAAGGTTTGAGCCGGCAATCTTTTTTGCGACTATACAGGCCTCTTCATTCGTCAGAGCGCCTTTCACTGACACCTCGATTAATTTCGTTGCTCCCTCGCCGTCCTTTGCGATTTGTTTCGCAAGGCTGGCACAGCTTTCCTTTAACAGTTCAAGAAAAATTGGCCACTCTGGATGCTCAGGATTTAACGGGGCATTCCCCGCAGCACCATTCGCAAGCACAAGTACCATATCATTTGTGGATACATCCCCGTCTACCGTTATTTGGTTGAAGGTGGTGTTCGTCACTTCTTTTAATGCCATAGTGAGATGCTTACTATCAATGGCTGCGTCTGTTGTCAGGAAACCAAGCATAGTTGCCATATTCGGGTGGATCATACCTGAGCCTTTGGCAGCACCGCCAATGACAACCGTCTTGCCATCAATCACAGCAGAATAACAGCATTGCTTCATGACAGTATCCGTCGTAAGGATTGCTGTTTGAAAGGCTTCTGCATCATTATCTGACTTCCCTATTTCGAGATTATCAATTCCAGCTTCTATTTTTTCCATCTGTAAAAATTCTCCGATGACACCAGTTGAAGCAACAGCGACATGATGTTCAGGTATACCTAATTTTAAAGCTGCCAATGACCTCATCTTTAATGCATCCTGATATCCCTGCTCTCCTGTACATGCATTCGCACACGCACTATTGACAACGAGAGCCTGGAGAACACCTTCTTTGGCGATGCTTTCCTGAGTTACCAATAGCGGAGCTGCCTGAAAATGGCTCGTTGTGTAAACAGCTGCACAGCTGCCCGGTGTTTCGCTCACAATCATTCCTAAATCAAGCTTGTTATAACGAAGTCCTGCATGGACACCGCCGCAGAGGAAGCCTTGGGGACTAAGGATGCCTCCATCAATAATTTCTTTAATTAAGTTTTGGTCAGTTAATGCCTGGTACATGTTATCCTCCTTTATGGATACAGGGGTATCAATCCAAGACCTGCTGTCTCCTCTATACCAAACATAAGATTGGCATTCTGGACAGCCTGCCCCGCAGCCCCTTTCATTAAATTGTCGATGACAGAAACGACCGTCAGCCTCCCGGTCCGCCTATCCGCGTGCAGGCCTATGTCACAAAAATTCGAGCCTTTTACTTCTTTTACTGCAGGAAAAACTCCCTCTTTCCTGATTCTGATAAACGGATGGCCATGATAGGTTTGTTCATATAAATCTAGCAATCTTTCCGTATCAACTTCATTCTTCAGCTGAACATACATGGTCGCCATGATTCCTCTTGTGATCGGAATTAAGTGTGTGCTGAACGTAATCGTTACCTGTCCGCCATTCCATTGGCTAAGCTGTTGTTCAATTTCGGGAATATGCTGATGCTCGTTGACTTTATAAATTTTAAAATTTTCATTCAATTCAGCGTATAAAGTACCCATGGAGGGAGACCGTCCCGCTCCGGATACACCTGACTTTGCATCGATAATGATGCTTGACGGATTTATTAACTTTTCCTTAAGTACAGGTGCCAGACCAAGAAGCGTGGCAGTCGGATAACAGCCAGGGTTAGCCAGAACCATTGCATCTCTGATTTCTTCTCTATGCCATTCACTTAGTCCGTATACGGCCTCAGCAAGGATTGAATCATTAACCGGATCATGACCATACCAGGTTTTATATGAATCTCCCTTTTTCAGCCTCAAATCACCCGACAAATCTATGACCTTAATATCTTTATGAAAAAATGAATCTACAAGCTTTCCAGAAACTTTTGAAGGTGTTGCCAGAAAAACTACATCCGCTTCTTCAGCGATTTTTTCAGGATCTATGTTTGTAAGGACTTTATCAAAAATCCCTGATAAGTGTGGATATTCTTCGGATACTGGTTTTTCATCTCTCGTAGTGTGGACTGAATGGATTGTGAAATTTGGATGGTTTGCCAGAAGGCGAATCAGCTCTCCTCCTCCATATCCTGTTGTACCGATGATAGCTGCTTTCACTTTTCTCCTCCTTCCAACAATGTATAAATAACCATAAATATTTATAAATATTAATTATGTTCTTTTTATTATAAGAATTCAATTTTCAAAACGCAACAAATTTATTAACAATATGTGAACAATTCGCAATTTTATTGCTGGCTTAATATGCTTTACAATATAATTATATTAATTATTTATACGGACAGGAGTATAAGTGACCTGCCGTACATGGGGTGGTATTAACATGCAGGCTGCAACAACCATGTCACCAAAGCTGAATAAAGTATTCGAAAAGGTTCACAGGATCAAAAAAATTGAAAAAGGCTCTTTCCTTTTTGAGGAAGGAAATAACGCAACTGAGCTGTATATTATTCAAAGCGGTAAATTTCAGATCAGCAAGATGGTTGCTGATGGTCGTGAACTGACAATCAGAATGTGCTCAGCCGGAGAACTGGTTGGAGAGCTATCATTATTCAGCCCTGCATCAAGCCATTTACTTACTGCGAAAGCTTCTGAGAGTGGAACTGTCGCAGTCATCAAGAAGGAAACACTGGAGAATGAAATCGCGAAGGATAATGCGCTCGCGCTCGAATTGGTAAAATGGCTTTCCCTACAGCACCGAAAATCACAAACCAGATTCCGGGACCTTGTCCTCCATGGAAAGAAAGGTGCTTTGTATTCGACATTAATACGACTGGCAAACAGTTATGGCGTGGAGACGGACGAAGGAATAAAAATTGATGTTTCCTTGACAAACCAGGAGCTCGCCAATTTTTGCGGTACTTCCCGCGAGGTAGTCAACCGACTGCTGAGTGAGTTAAGAAGGAATAACAGCATTTCCATCGATAAGGGCTTCATCACAGTTCATGCATTGAATCGGCTTAAAAGAGAAATTGATTGTGAAGGCTGCCCTGTTGAAGTTTGTAATATTGAATGATGAAGTTTTTTTGTATAGTTGCTTTTGATTTTTTAAAGCAAAAAAGCAGAAGCTGCCAGCATTTTCTGGCAGCTTCTGCTTTTTTATTTGGCTGTGTGAAAGTAGACTGTTGGTTTCCGATCCAATCAACAGGTGCTAAAAAATCAAAATTGAGCTTTAACACAGCCTTTTAGTTAAACAACATGATAATGAAAAACAATGCAGCATTGACAATCTCATAAATTCCTACCTTCATAACAGATACTGGTTTTCCATATAAAACGACCGCCCTAATTAAGCTTGGAACTGCTGCCACTGCAACAGCCTCCTCTCCTGCAGCCAGCCATAAAGCAGGCACCAGGAGATGGTATGTCCATGAGATCCATTTAAAGCTGTGATTCTTCTTTTCACGAATCATGGTTTTTACATAGAGTGTACTTCCTGTGAAAAATAAAATTGAAGCTGCAAATACAAGGACTGCTTCTTCGTTAATCGCAGCGCCTGGCAGATAGCTGCTGGCCAGCCCAGCTATCGAAAAAACAATGATTGCACTGAGGTCATTCATTAGTGCCCGCTCTTTATTTTTTGCTGAAAAATAAGCATTGAGGATGAAGAATGGAATCATCGATAATCCAAAATAAGCAATGGATGGCGTTGTAAATAACGGAACCATTAAAAACAAAAGGGCTGGAATCATATAGATAAGGACCCATTTGCGATAAAAAGGTACTTTCTTCTTTTTAAACATCAATAACAGTGGATATGTTGCTAAATATAATGATACCCAGCCTATGAAAAACGGGACATGCTGCCAGACTATTTCACTTGCCGCTGCTCCCAGCCAGAAAGGTATGATCAACATAGCCCATGCTCCGTGCTGTTTTGGCATAAATAATTTCATGAATCAACACTCCCTTGTTCTTTCCTGACTTAAATATAGAATAATTTCAATATCTAATAAGTGAAGCTTATCACATATCACTTCTCCCTTTATCGAATGTCATTGAACTGTCAAAATACTGTTCTTCTTCATGCATTCTTGAGAACACCAAAAAGGCTGAACCCTTAGATTCAGCCTCTATTTTACGTATTGTATGTTTTTGCGCTGTTAAATTCTAATGATCCTTTAAAAAAGTCTCATTTCGTAATCTAATTGAAATCGGCACTAATATAATTGGCTAACCAGGCAAATCCAGACACATCACTCGTATCAAATGCTGGTATGGCTTGGTCCTTGAGATGCTTTGACAGTCTTGTATCACGATAAAAAACGACTTTTATATCTGGCAGTTTGTCAAGAAGCTCCAGATCTCCCTCATCCCTAAGTATGACTGCCTTTGGATACTTCTCGTTCTTATATCCTTCAACTAGAATCACATCTGGCTTAAAAAATGATAGCATTTCGATTTCTTCTAATAGAGTCCACTGTTTTTGTTCTGCCTGGATAAGGATTCTGCCTTCTCCTTCAACGAGGGAGACAGCCGCACCTGCTGCAATATGGCGCCCTGAATCCTTTGATTCATTAACCTCTGGCTTACCGCCGTGACCATGGTGCTTGACTGTTGCAATTTTCAGCCCGGATGCAGATAAATGCTCTATCAGCTTTAGACTTAATGTCGTCTTGCCGCTGTCCTGATAGCCTGCAACCTGGAAAATGACCGGTTTTACCAAGGCCACTCACTGCCTGTGTGATCTTCAAGCATAAGAACATCAACTTCCATCCCCTGCTCGAAGCCTCTTGTACCGCCAGGAAGGATCATCAGCGAGTTCGCGCCTGCTAAGCTCATGATGATATTTGATTTATCGAGACCGCTCGGAGTTACGACGAGCTTTCCATCCTTGATTGTCAATGCGCTTCTGACAAACCTTGTGAACGGATTTGCTTTTGGGAAATTAGCGTCAAGAATTGCTAATTCCTTTCTTAGATGCGGCAGCTGTGAGAATAGCATAGTCCTGATAATTGGGCGCGCAAACAGTTCAAAGCCTACATAACAGGCGGACGGATTTCCGGATAGTCCAAATAACAGCTTTCCATCCAGCTGAGCTACAGTTGTTACGCTGCCTGGTCTCATCGCTACTTTATTGAAAAGAACCTCGGCACCCATCTTGGCATAAATTTCAGGCAGATAATCATAATCTCCTACTGAAACACCACCAGTGGTGATGAATAAATCGACATCCTCTATTGCCTTACTGACCGCTTCGAAGCATGTATCGAAATCGTCAGGCAGCTGTCCAAAGTATTTCACTTCTGCACCTGCACGCAGGATTTGAGCCGAGATCATATAGGAATTGCTATTCCGGATTTTTCCGGGCTCAAGAGGTTCATCAACTTCTAGCAGCTCGGTTCCAGTTGCATAAAGCCCGATCACCGGTCTTTTCGCTACAGGAACTTTTGCATACCCGAATGTAGCTAGCATTGCCTGGATTCCTGGATTGATAAAAGTACCTTTTTTGACAAGCACTTCCCCCTCCTTCGCATCCTCGCCGCGGTACGAGACATTATCACCCTTATTATGCTTGCGCTTTGTTTCCATATATTTTTTTCCGTCTCTCTCGACTTCTTTTGCCAATTCAAACATGACAACCGCATCAGCACCCACTGGCATTTGTGCTCCTGTCATGATCCTCACTGCGTGAAAAGGACCGAGTTCTTTATCTGTCAGCATGCCTGCTCCTATATGGTCCACGACCTCAAACTCAACGGCCTCAGATTGCGAAGCACCCTGTGTGTCAATCGAACGAACTGCATATCCATCATACGGTGCCCTGTCAAAATGCGGGACATCGCTTGTCGCTTTCAGGTCCTCTGACAGATAGCGACCGTAGCTTTCATTAATCGAAACGTACTCAGTCGAGCCATTTTTCTTATGTTCCATGACCCTCTTTACGGCCTCTCCAATTGGAATAGGGTTTCTTTTCTCTAACATATAATCAGCTCCTATTGCAGGTTAAAACTTATCTTCGCTCTTTTCGTGTATCTTGCATTTTTACTTAGGCTCTGTTAAACAAGGCTGTTGATTTTCGTTCCAGGCGCTTCGCTTTCCGCGGGGCTGGCGCTGAGCCTCCTCGTCGCTTCGCTCCTGCGGGGTCTCACCTGACCAGCTAAGCCCGCAGGAGTCTT
>NZ_JBAVFI010000056.1:0-2403 GCF_049588175.1 Mesobacillus sp. | reverse complement strand
GAAGGTTTCCGTCCAACTCCATCCCAGCAGGAAGTGGGGAACAAACATCATCAGCAAAACGACTGCGAGCACAGCCTTCACATATGTTCCTTCGAATTTTTCGATAAAAAGCTGGGAAGGGGACTTCTCGCTCTGTGCGTTCTGTACTAGCTGAATGATTTTCTGAAACAATGTTTCATTATTTGGCTTCGTAATTTCTACAGTAAGCGAGCCTGTCAGGTTAACCGTTCCTGCGAAAACATCGTCGCCTGCATCCTTGGAAACCGGGATCGATTCTCCGGTGATCGCGGCCTGGTCAATCGTTGTCTGCCCTTTAGCAACTTTGCCGTCAGAGGGAATTCTTTCTCCCGGCTTAACCAAAATCAAGTCGCCTATTGTCAGCTTTGAGACATGTACTTTTTCCTCTGTACCGTTCGTAATCCTCAGCGCTTCCTCCGGCTGAAGTTCCATTAGGGAGGAGATTTCCTTGTGGCTTTTGTTCATCGTGTACGTTTCCAGCGCGCCACTCATGGCAAAAATAAAGATTAAAATAGCGCCTTCCGTCCAGTAGCCGATGATCGCAGAGCCGATCGCAGCGAAAATCATCAGCATTTCCACATTCAGTTCTTTTTCCTCGATTGTTGCTTCTATGCCTTCTTTTGCTTTCGCAAACCCGCCAATCACATAGGCAAGGATGAAAGCTGTAACGGATGCTGTCTCTGAATCTCCTTTACTGAGGATCCAGCCGAGAGCAATTAAGATTCCGCTGACTATCGCGGCAATCAGTTCTGCGTGGGGCTTTATTTTTTCCATGATACTAACTTCAGGAACAGACTTTTGCTTCATCAAGGCATTCGCTCCCTGAGCCATGTTTCTCTCCTCCTTTTCAACCTCTAATTGATACTAATAATCACAATCAATACCCTTAAAAAATACGAAAGCTGTCATCGGAATGATGACAGCGAAAAGCCAGAGCAAATGATACATATAGTTTTCACTATTATGTTACCATACAATATATGATTTATAAAAGAATTATGCTATAGCCTAAGGAGACATATTGATGACAACTAAAGACTTTTTCACCCACCCGCTGGGAATTGCGGTATCGGCTGCTGGGGCAACTCTCCTCTGGGGGAGTGCTTTTCCGTTTATAAAATTAAGCTACAAGAGCCTTGATATCAGGCCGGAGGAGATGGGTGAACAGATGCTGTTCGCAGGGTACCGTTTCCTGCTTGCCGGGCTTCTCATCCTCATTTTGTTCCTGTTGCTGAAAAGGGATATGAAGTTTAGGCCGGATACGACTCTTCCGTTATTAAAGATCGGCTTGTTCCAAACCTTCCTGCAATATGTCCTATTTTATATCGGACTCAGTTACTCAACTGGCATTCAAGGCTCAATTATCGCTGGGACGACTTCATTTTTTCAAATCCTGCTGGCCCATTTGCTCTATCCTGATGACAGGATGAACCGTTTAAAGGTCGGAGGGCTGATGATTGGCTTTACAGGGGTTGTTTTTGCCAACTGGCCGAATGGAGAGTATGAAATACACTTCGGGATTGGAGAAGTCTTATTGATGCTCGCGATGCTTGCAGGAGCCTATGGCAATATACTTGCGAAGCAAGGCAGTGCCAAAATGGAGGTCATTTATATGACCGCCTATCAGATGATCCTCGGGTCGATTGGCCTCGTTGCCATTGGCGGGTTTTCTGTAGGGCTCGTGCCTTTCAGTTTTGACCTGAAATCGATACTGATGCTTGTTTACCTGGCATTCCTGTCAGCAGCGGGCTTTATTTTATGGAATAATGTCATGAAATACAATCAGGTCGGAAAAGTGTCATTATATTTATTTTTAGTGCCGGTATTCGGCGTGATTTTATCATCCATTCTGCTCGATGAACCACTGCATTATTTTGTTATTGCTGGATTGATTTTAGTTGTAGCCGGAATCGTGCTTGTGAACCGTCCAGCACGAAAAGCAGCAAAAAACAGCCTCCCTTCAAAATAGGGAGGCTGTTTTGCTGATCATGGCTAGGCAGACTTTGGTTCGTGTTGTGATGAGCCTTCAGGCCGGACTGCTACAAGTGCGATGAAGATAAGCAGCAGCATCGTGCTGACGACATAGAAAAAGCTGATTCCTTCTAATAGTTCAATCGCTATACCACCGATGAATGGACCGCTGATGCTGCCAAAGCTGAAAAAGATTCCGCACATCAGGTTTCCTGCCGGCAAGAGCTGTTTAGGAAGCAAATCGGCCATATAACTGATGCCGAGTGAAAAAGTGGATCCAAGAACCGTTCCTGCCAGGAAGAAGCAGATCAGCAAGCCTGTTGTGGAATCCTCCAAAAGCCCTGCGGTGGTAAAGCAAATAAATCCAGAGAGTGTAATCGTAATTAAAACCGTTCTTCTGCCAAGCTTGTCGCT
>NZ_JBAVFI010000055.1:0-2061 GCF_049588175.1 Mesobacillus sp. | reverse complement strand
GGGTCAATGGCATATCCAATGCCCAGAATCGCACTTTCTCCATTTTCACCAGTAATGACGCCAGTTTCATCGATTGTAAAACGGTCGCTTGAAAGCTGGATTTGCTGGCCGGAAGCATCGAGTACATAATGACCGCTGCCGGTTGTCAGGTATCCTTGTCCATCAACCGTGAAATTCCCATTACGAGTATAGCGGACCGAGCCGTCTGTATGGCGGACATTGAAGAACACCGAGCCGTTTTCAGGCATATTTATATCGAGCAAAGCCACGTCCGTCTTATTGCCTGTTTCGCGCAAATCGCCCTGGATGAATTTCGGAATGGCTTCCTGCATGTATACTCCAGTATTAATCGTGCCAATTTCCTTGCTGAACGGTAAATTCAAACCGTTCTCTGTCGGGATGCGCTCCTTGTCAAATCGTTGGAGCAGCATTTCCGGAAATGCCCTCATCGAAGATTGATCCGCTTTAAAGCCTGGAGTGTTGGCATTGGACAAATTATTTGTCAGCATCTCCGTCCTGCGCTGCTGAGCAAGCATGCCGGATGCAACTGTATAAAACCCTTTAAACATGTTTCCACCTCATAGGATAAGAAATGCGTAAGCTCCTTGGAACGTCAATAAAATCGCCACTGTTTTGGGCAATTTACGATCATGGTCGTCCGAAACTATTTTGAGCGAGAAATATGAAACATTAATACTATTTTATAAAGTCGAAATAGAAAATTTTTTCACTACTTCTTATTATAAGAAATATATCGGCTAGAAACATTAAAAATTTGCAGGAAAATGTAGGATTTTGGGTTTTATTCCAGAAAAATTGGGTAAAATGCAAAAAAATCTGGATTCTCCCTCAGTTTTTACCGAGAGATTTCCAGATTTTTAACCAAGTTATTTATACAATTCTGCGTCGGCCTGCAATGCGGTCAATGTTATCAAGCATGATGCCTGTTCCAATTGCAACGCAATCCATTGGGTTTTCCGCAACCAATACAGGAACCTTAAGCTCTTCCATCATCAGCTGGTCGATACCATGAAGCAAGGCACCGCCTCCTGTTAAAATGACACCGCGGTCGATAATGTCAGCGGAAAGTTCTGGTGGTGTGCGCTCCAATACGGTTTTTGCAGCCTGCACGATGACTGCAACAGACTCTCTTAGTGCCTGCTCAATTTCTTCAGAACGGACTGTAATCGTCCTTGGAAGCCCGGAAACCATATCGCGTCCGCGGATTTCCATTTCCTCATTGCGGCCGCCTGGGAACACGGTTCCAATGGTTAGTTTAATATTTTCAGCTGTACGTTCACCGATCAACAGCTTATATTCACGTTTAATGTAACTTAAAATTTCTGCGTCAAACTTGTCCCCAGCCATTTTAATAGAAGACGAAGTTACAATGTCGCCCATGGAAAGAACGGCAACATCTGTTGTTCCGCCGCCGATGTCAACGACCATGTTTCCGCTAGGCTGGAAAATGTCCATGCCTGCGCCAATCGCTGCAACCTTAGGCTCTTCTTCAAGGTATATTTTCTTGCCGCCGCTTTTTTCAGCTGCTTCCTTGATCGCTTTTTGCTCAACACTTGTAATGTTGGTTGGACAGCAAATCAGGATGCGCGGCTTGGACAAAAAGCCCTTAACATTCAGTTTATTGATGAAGTGCTTTAGCATGGACTCTGTCACATCAAAATCAGCGATAACTCCATCTTTCAAAGGACGAATCGCTACGATATTGCCAGGTGTACGCCCAACCATTTTGCGTGCTTCTTCCCCTACAGCTAAAACCTTATTTGTGTTCTTATCAATCGCCACAACAGACGGTTCATTCAATACAATTCCTCGGCCTTTAACATGGATCAATACATTGGCAGTACCAAGGTCAATCCCAATATCCCTAGCAAACATTTCGTTTTTATCCTCCTTGACAAATGGCTGGCTGCGGCTGATTAGCCCCGTTTTCTCTATGACTTACTGTCTCATCCTTATAAAAAGATGACGATGTTCGAGAATATCCAGACGCTGCCGCAATCTGCGAACCATATTCTACCCTAATTGTTTATTTTATCACAG
>NZ_JBAVFI010000054.1:0-1662 GCF_049588175.1 Mesobacillus sp. | reverse complement strand
ATTTCAAGTGGAAGATCGAACATGGTTAGTACAGCTGAGAGAGTGACAAGTCCTGCTGCCGGAATACCAGCTGTACCAATCGAAAGCAGTGTGCCTACTAGAATAATGGTTAAGAAATCAATTGGAGAAAATTGCGCTCCTGAAACATTGGCGGCAAAAACAATCGATGCTCCCATTCGTAACGCGCCGCCATCTGAATTAAATACGGCTCCTAATGGTAAGCTGAAGTTGACCATCTTTTCGGAAATACCCGCTTTTTTAGCACTTTCAATGGCAACAGGGAGCGTTGCAATACTGCTTGAAGTGAAAAACGCTGTTGTGTATGCGTCTTTCGTGTTGATGAAAAACTTCCTGACAGGTATTTTAAACATTTTAAGAAAACCGCTATAAACAAATACCCACAAAATGATAATCCCAAGATAGAATACCCCGGTAAACTTCAATAATGAGGTAAATGTATCCCATCCTTGTGTGCCAAAAGCCGTTGCTCCAATAGCAAAAATACCAATAGGTGCGTAAAGCATAATTCCTTGAAGGATTCTGAAGAACAGTACATTTGCCGCATCAAATATTGACTGTAGCTGACTTCCGTATTTCTGGATTTTTTCATCCGTTGAAAAGCGCATTCCAGAAATAGTAAAACCGATGATAATGGCAAGAAACATGATGGCCATAAGATTACCTGTAGTGAAAGCAGTAAGGAAATTATCAGGAACAATGCTTAGAATCACATCTGAAACGATTGGAGTTTCAGGTTTATTCACTTCTGCATTAGGCAAAGAAAGTGAATTTCCAGGATTAATCAATAGGGAGAGGCCCAGGCCGATTAAAACAGCAAAGGCTGTAGTGATTCCATAATAAAGAATCAATTTCCCGCCAGTTCTGCCCAACTGTGCTGGATTCATTTGATTCACCGCGAGTACGACAGTTAAAAAGACAACCGGAGTAGCAATGAGATTCAGCAATTTTATTAATAAAGTACCAAGAGGTTTTAATAGTGCTGCCTCTGGCCCAAAGATCACACCGACCAAGATACCAAGGACGAAACCAGCCGTCATTTTTAAAATGAACGATGAGTTCTTATATTTTTTCCAAATGTTCACTTCATTTCCCGCCTCTTTGCTAAAAATTTTTAGGATTACAATATAGCCCAAGTGAAAATGGACCTATTAATAAACTACACTTGTTGAAGAGAACAAACAATAGAGAAATAGATTTCTCCTCTTGAAAATTGATCTTAGGCAGTTAAAGGTGAAAAAGATGTTTTAACTTTTTTATGCTGATCGGTCATTACAAGATTAATAGATATGAAATTTAACTTCTGCAAATGTCTACATCGCAATAAATATTTTAAAAAATATTACACAAAATAATGAACATGGCTGTTTTTTTCTATCGCGCACTTAAATGACTGTTTATACGAAATCACAAAGGGTATGGGACTTAATAGGTATTTATCATTAGGTAAGGATTTCCTAGGAAATTTCAAAAAATGAAAGAAGGGGTCGAGGTTGAAGGAACATCAAAGCAATAAATTTAATGTTATATGGTTAACTGGGGTATTTATCGTAGTCATTCTATTTTTTATTTATTTCACCACATTGGATCACAACGAAAAAGTGGATAACAAGATTGAAAAAAATGATTCACCTCAAACATCTG
>NZ_JBAVFI010000053.1:0-4200 GCF_049588175.1 Mesobacillus sp. | reverse complement strand
CCTTTTGCTGGAGAATTTAATAATGTATTAAACGAAAGCAGGATATTAATTATGCCTTTAATTATGCTAGCCATTTTCAGCAGTTTAGTTGTGGTGCTTTTTAAATTTTTTCAATGGTCCATTATGGACATCGTGACCCCATTTGCTATGCCCTTCCTTTGGCTGATGGTATATGGGTTTTTCACAGTTGTGACAATCATTTCTTCCATCAGATTCTTTAAGACGAAACAATGGAGACCAGTTTTGGTCCAGCTGTTCACTGTTTTATTATTATTCTTTTTCCCTTTCAATAAAATTGTATTGGACTTGGAGTTTCACGCTAATAAATCTGAGCGTGAAGAAGTCGTTACTCTCATAGAGAAAGAGGTTATTAAGCCCAATGTAGCTCATAATGAGTCTTTAATCCTCTTACCTGAAGAATATCGCAGTCTATCAAAAGGGGGAGGAGAGGTCATTGTGGAAGATGGATCCGTATTTTTTTTCACATTTCGTGGTATTCTCGATAACTTCTCTGGCTTCGTCTACTCTCCTGCGGACGCTAAACCTAGACAAGGAGACTTCGGGGGAGATTTTAAAGAAATTGTAAATTTGGAGAAGCATTGGTATTTTGTTGGATCGTTCTAGAACGATAAAAGGAGTTTTTGGAAATGGAAATGACAGCTAAAATCGAGGAACTTATGAATAGGATTAAGCTTGATGAGTATTGGCCTGAATTTAGGTCAGTGGCTTATGCACTTTACAATACTGATGAGGTTCATTTGGTCAACCATCCATACACAAACTTTCAAACTCAAACAATTCCATCAGAGCCAGTTTTCAATGGTGCAGATACAGTGATTCTTTATCACAATCACCCAACTGCCATAGTTAATCTGGAACGCTATGAAACATTCGAAAGTCTCTATCCTATTCTTGTGCATGAATTATTTCATGGATATCAATATTTATATGGGGAAAAGAGATTTCCTGACGAGCTAATGGGCAGTCAGTACCCTTTAATGGCTGAAAATATTGAATTAAGGGGTCTGGAAAGAGAGCAGCTTTATTCAGCGGTCTTGACTAATAGCCAGGAAGCCCTTAGTAACTTTATCGCATTGCGTGAAAAAAGAAAGGCGTTGATCGGCAAGTATGCTGACTATGAATGTTTAATAGAAAGTGTTGAAGGAACCGCATGGTATGTAGAGTTTCTCGCCAGCATGAAAATCTCAGGTCTCCCCAATGAGAAAATTTTAGAAAAATACAGTCCCTACCTTTTGAATCGTCTTGAATCCAACCTGAATATCAGGCGAAGTGGATATGGTTCCGGAATGTTTATGTGTTTATATCTGGATACTACAGCTGGTGACTGGAAGCATAAATTTGTTGAATCTGATTTAACTTTGTATGAATTTTTAAAAGAAAATATTGAATGGCACAGGCAATCTGTTTCTGATGAGATTCAGGTGAATCAGGAAACGTGGGAGCTAATCAATTTAATCAAGTCTAATCGGATAAAAAAATTCAAAGAATTTGAGGAGCAAGGAATCTATTCTCTTATTATTGAAGGAAAATTCGATTCAATTTATTTTGACCCAATAAATATGATTACATTTGAAAATAAGACCTTGCATCAATACCTGCGAGTAATGGCTGGAAACAGAGAGTATATTTTTACGCAGCCAGTTATCACTATTTTTAAAGACCAATTCAAAGACGTATTTCGACTGCACCTCAGGATGAAAAATAAACCAAAGATCAGTAACAGCGGCTTAATTATTGAGGATGTCGGCGAAATCTCCGGTGACATGATTGAATGCGGTAACGATTTTACCATTAAAATATAAGCTGGATTTAGCAGGAAGGCTGAGACTTCCTGCTTTTGTTTGTTAAAAGTGCCAAAAAATAAGGTAGTTTGTCTCAGGTCGTTTTCCCTCTTCGCTCCCGTCTAACTAGGTGAAAAGAACGGTTTATTTTTATATTCAACAAAAACCGACAAAAAAAGGTTTAAAAGTCAGAATGCTATCCATGAATAATCCAATATTGAAAGGAGGTGAAAGGATGCACTTCCGAAAATTGATTATTACTGGATTTATTGCTGGCACGGCTATATTTTTACCAGACCTTGCTTTTGCTGAAAAAGCTCCAGATACAGATAAGCGAGAACAACATGCGGCTGTCGTACAGGAAAAATTGCCAGTCCAAGCTGAAAAGTCTAAAGCTGTTGAAAAAACTACAGTTGAACCTGATGTAAAAAAACAGCCGACTGAAAGGAAACCTGTAATAGAAAAGCCAGTTCAGGCAAAGGATGTTGTAAAAGCTCCTAAGGCTAAGCAGCCAACTGGAAAACCTATTGCCTCTTTAAATAGAAGCGAGAAGGCTGCCAAGACGCTATTGCCTAAAAAGGTTTCTGGACAAAAGCAAGTCTTAGTGAAAAATACATCAAAGCCTAAGCCCAGCAATACGGAAGACAAAAAAGCTGCTGTGAAATCCATACATATTGAAAGTGAAGATGTGAAAGAAAAAAAACTTCTATCACCCGGATTGAAGGATAAGGTGGAATCTTCTCAGGATATTGCCAAAAAGCCGGTCTCGAAAATGAAACCTGCTGCTCAGGCAAGTGTACAAAAACCTCCAATAAAACGAGATGAACCTGTTCCCTCTAAAAAAGAGAGGTATCCAAAACAAGATAACCTGCCTAATCCTCCATCACGTACGAAGACTTCAGGGGGGCCTTCAAGTGACCGGACCAGTAATGGAAGTACCAGCACAAGCTTTTTTGATAAGTGGTTCATATGGGATCAAGATTTTAATCTGATTCTTACCCAGCCATTTTCATCCCGAGCTTCTATTTTTAGAAGCCAGTGGGTCAATGCCCCTCCATCACCGCCACCGATTGCAGCTCCTGTTTTTTTACCGTATACCGACGCGATTTGCCACGGATAACGATATTAAAAAGGGAGCGAATAATAAAAATGAATAATTATATGAATGGAACTAAAGTTGTTAAATCTTTTATGTTAGCTGGAGTATTGTCTATTGGAGTATTGACAGGCGGGCACTTTACCCAAGCTGCCGGACCAGAAAAAGTGAAAGTAGAACAATCTCACTCCGTTAAACCAGTGCAAGTGAAAACTGTAAACACGAAGAAAGCTGCAGTAAAAGCAACTCCTGCCGTTCCAGCCAAGCCTGCTGTAAAGGCTCAGCCAAAAGCAGAACCTAAACTTGAGACGAAAGAAAAAGCAGTGAAATCTCAGGCTAGCGTACATGCAAGTGAAACAGCTAAAAAACACGCTGCACCAAATGCAGCTGTTCACGCACCAATCAAGCAAGCACCTGCTGAAGAAACAACTACTGAAGAAGTAGTAGTTCAAGAACCAGCGGTCGAAGATGTGGTGGAAGTTGAACCAGTTGTAGCAGAGGAAGTTGCTGCTGATACTGAATCTAAAGAAACTACTGACATTGAAAATGATGCAAAAGCAAAGAAAGATGAAGATGAAGATCTTGATACAACTGCTGATTTGAAAAAGGAAGATGACGAAGATACAGAAGATGATTCTGATTTTAAAGACATCGACCTTCAGAAAGACGCAACTGTAAAAACTGAAGACGAAGATGAAAATGACTCTGATTCTAAGGACATCGACCTTGAGAAAGACGCGACTGTGAAAACTGAAGATGAAGATGAAAATGACTCTGATTCTAAGGACATCGATCTTGATTCAGATGCAACTGTAAAAACTGAAGATGAAGATGTTGTAACTACAGAAGATGAAACTGATGAAGAAAAAGTAAACCCTTCTGCAGCTAACAAAATCAATTCTCAAGGTTACGAGAATTCAAGTGAAAACGCTAAGTTGCACGCTGCTGCTAACTCTGCTGTTCTTGCTGAAGAAGTTTCTGAAGAAACTCCTGCTGAAGAAGTAACTGACGAAGTTGCTACTGAAGACGTTGTGACTGATGAAGTTGCGACTGAAGACGTTGTAACTGATGAAGTTGCTGCTGAAGATGTTGTAACTGATGAAGTTGCTGCTGAAGATGTTGTAACTGATGAAGTTGCTACTGAAGATGTTGTAACTGATGAAGTTACTGCTGAAGACGTTGTGACTGATGAAGATGCTACTGAAGATGTTGTGACTGATGAAGTTGTGACTGATGAAGTTGCTACTGAAGATGTTGTGACTGATGAAGTTGTGACTGATGAAGTTGCTACTGAAGATGTTG
>NZ_JBAVFI010000052.1:0-7686 GCF_049588175.1 Mesobacillus sp. | reverse complement strand
ATGTGATGATGCCTTCTTCTTCAAATGCATCCGTCACATGTTTGTTGTGAACAATCATCCCAAGTATATATATTGGCCTCGGCAAACTTTTATCCAATGCAGCATTACGTGCAATGACCATAGCGTCCACGACACCATAGCAATAGCCGCGAGGTGAAATCTTAATTACATTCATTGAGTCATCCTCCTGCGAATACCTCTGATTCTCTCTTTTATTATATAAAACTTATAGAAAGAATACAAAAGCGACTTTCATTAATGGAATGACTTTACTAATTTAATTCGCTAATAGAATAATTTAGGAGATGATGAACCCTTGGGACTTTGCTGTTTAGCAGAGGTTTTCCGGGCTGCTGGTTTTCTTTTTGCTTTTGATGAAGCTGTTTTTACATCTTTACCCTCACTGGCTGTTTCTTCTTTAACTTCATTCACTTCTTGTTCACTTTGATCTTCTGCATCAGGTAAATCCTTCAGTCCTTTGTAAAGTTTCCACATCGAGGGAATGTTGCGGACGAGAGGACCGTATTGCTGAATCATGGGTCCAAATTGTTGCGCAGTCTTTAAAACCTGCTGTGTGTTGTTAAGGAATCCATTAAGTGCTGAAGGATCTGTCAGGGTTTTCAGGATTCCACCTCCAGAGCTCGCAGCTCTTGCTGTTCCGCCGCCTTGTGACAAAAATCCAGGCAAAGCATTACTTTGGCCCCTTCCGCCTTTACCTAGAAGTTTCGCAAGTAAGCCTCCGCCACCCTGTCGAGATTGTGGATTTCTGCCCATCCTTGGTCCAAATTGCCCCTGTTGGATACCTGGCCTTTGTCCGAACTGGTTGGGGTATATTTGGCGGGGATGCATGGCAGGTGATCCCATATATCCTGGCCCTATATAATGATGAGGCTGCATTCCGTGTGAGTTCATACGTGGTCCTTGTAGCATTCTGACCCCTCCTTTCTAAATAAATCATCTCCTATTAGAGTATGCGGTGCTTCAGATTTGGTTTTAAAAAAAGAGCATTCGGCACGAAACAGGTTTGTTTTTTCATGAGGAAAGGTTAAGATAGTACTGATTGGAGATTTTCTTCAATCTTGATTATAATTACAGGATGAACCTGAAAGACCAGCTTACGGAACGGGCTGATTCCCTATTTTAAGGGTATGGGTAAAAAAGGAGTAAACAATGACTGAAACGAAATTTGATCGATATGAATTTAAGCCATACATTATAGATGCTGTTAAAAAACTTGGTTTTCATGAGCCAACTGAAATTCAGGAACGCTTGATTCCGACAATTATCAAAGGTGATAGCGCAATTGGCCAGTCACAGACTGGAACAGGGAAAACACATGCATACGTTCTCCCAATCATGGACAAGCTTGATGCTTCCCGCAATGAAGTTCAAGCCATCATTACAGCCCCAACAAGAGAGCTTGCGAATCAAATTTACCATGAAGTTCTCAAGATAGCGGAACATGCACCTCAGGAAGAGAAAATTACTGCACGCTGCTACATTGGCGGCACTGATAAGCAGAGAATGATCGATAAGCTAAAAACACAGCCTCAGATTGTTATCGGGACACCAGGAAGGATTAACGACCTTGTAAAAGAAAATGCACTTTTTGTTCACAATGCTAACATGCTTGTTGTGGATGAAGCTGATTTAATGCTTGATATGGGATTCATTGAAGACATTGATCAATTTGCATCACGGATGCCTGAAAAGCTTCAGATGTTAGTATTTTCGGCAACCATTCCTGAAAAGCTTAAGCCTTTCTTGAAAAAATATATGGAAAACCCAAAATATGTACAAGTAGATCCGAAGCAAGCAACAGCGGAGAATATTGAACATCTTCTGCTGCCAACTCGACACAGGGATAAAATAGGTCTCGTCCATTCTGCGCTCTTGGCATTCAATCCGTACCTTGGGATTGTTTTTGCCAATACGAAAAAGAAAGCAGATGAGATAGCGGACGGATTAATCTCAAAAGGCATGAAGGTTGGCCGAATTCATGGGGATTTAAGTCCTCGTGAGCGTAAAAGAGTCATGAAGCAGGTTAAAGACCTGGAATTTCAATATATTGTCGCTACAGACCTTGCTGCAAGGGGAATCGACATACAGGGAATCAGTCATGTAATTAATTATGAATTGCCAACAGACCTTGATTTTTACATCCACAGGGTTGGGCGTACAGCACGTGCAGGTGCCTCGGGAATCGCTTTGACGGTTTACGAACAGTCTGATGAAGATGCATTAATACGCCTCGAAAAAATGGGGATCGCCTTTAAAAACATCGATGTGAAGAAAGGCGAATTTACCGAAATTGAAGAGCGAAACAGACGCCAAAATAGAAAGAAAAAAGAAACACCAGGTGAAGCAGTGGCCAAATCGCTTGTTTCAAAACCTAAAAAGGTTAAGCCAGGCTATAAGAAAAAGATGCAGTGGGAAATGGATAAAATCAAAAAACGTCAAAATCGCTTAAATAAAAAAAAATAAACAAACTGTAAATATTTTAGGGAGAGATCAGTAATGTTAATTGGCTCACATGTTTCCATGAGCGGTAAGAAAATGCTGCTAGCAGCAAGTGAAGAAGCCGTCTCATATGGGGCAAATACCTTTATGATCTATACAGGGGCACCTCAGAATACGAGAAGGAAAAAAATTGAGGATTTGAATATTGAAGAAGGGCGAAGACATATGGAACAGCATGGCATAGATGAAATCATTGTCCATGCACCATATATCATCAATATTGGAAATTCTGAAAATCCGGATACGTTTGATCTGGGTGTAAGATTCTTAAGAAGCGAAATGGAGCGAACAGAGGCTCTTGGTGCCAGGCAAATCGTTCTGCATCCGGGCGCCCATGTTGGAGCAGGCACAGAAAAAGGAATTCAAAAAATAGTCGAGGGCATTAATGAGGTTTTGACCGGTAAAGAGAATGTTCAAATCGCTTTGGAAACAATGGCTGGAAAAGGATCAGAGTGCGGAAAATCCTTTGAAGAGCTCGCGATGATTATGGATGGCGTCATTTACAACGATAAGCTTTCTGTTTGCTTTGACACATGCCATACGCATGATGCTGGATATCCTATCATTGAGGACTTTGATGGTGTCCTGAATGAATTCGATAAAATCGTTGGACTGGACAGGCTGAAAGTGCTCCACATAAATGATAGCAAGAATGCTGTTGGCATGAGAAAAGACCGCCATGAGAACATTGGGTTTGGCCATATTGGCTTCGAGGCGTTGAGCTATATTGTACATCATCCTCAGCTTACAAGCGTACCAAAAATCCTTGAAACTCCTTTTGTTGGTGAGGATAAGAATAATAAGAAAGCACCATATAAACATGAAATAGCCATGCTTAAAAGCAAGCAGTTTGAAGAAAATCTGCTTGATATGATCATGAATAGCTAAAATAAAATAACAAAGTTAAAGCTGTGGAGAATTCCACAGCTTTTTGATTATTTGTTTTTTGATTGAGAAATCAATGTATTATGATTAAGATTTCCATTATTTCGTAAATTTCACAAAAAGCTTGTTAACTTCTCGGGCGGTTTCTGGACTTGTGATGCGGGCAATTTCTTTGATCAGTGCAGTTCTTTCTGAATCATTAAAAATGTTGACTTTTTTTCCTCGTAAGTACCCAGCAACTTTTTGTGCTTGCCCCATTGTGATTGAAATTTGAAATTGAGAGGCATATTTCAGCAATTCATCAGCTGTAATATTACTTATTTTATGGTTAATGATATTTTCAAAAATAGCCAAAGATCATCACTCCTCCATAGTAGGGTATGAGCCCGGAATGGAAATAGTGACAGTTTTTTTGCCAGATAATTAAATAACGACTTTGAGCTTTACCAGAGCCGAATTTTGAAATGACTTCGAAATCCGACTGGAGTAAAAGTAAGCGGCGGTGGAGTCAATGTGGAATGTGGGCGGTAAAATCAGATAGTTTACAATTTGGACGGATAAAGATATACTACTAAATGTAAATCGTAATGATTCTTATTTTGTGGGTGATGAAATGAGCAGTAACAATTATATCGTCCAGGTACAGAATTTGTCTTATCGATATGATAAGGAGAATGTACTTGAAAATATAAATCTGTCTATCCAAAAGGGGAGCTTTTTGGCGATTGTCGGCCCGAATGGATCGGGTAAGTCGACCTTGCTTAAATTGATGCTAGGTCTGATTAAGCCGCAAAAAGGTACGATTCGTTTATTTGGGCAGGAAATTGGAAAATTCAAAGAGCACCATAAAATCGGTTTTGTGTCCCAAAAGGCCAACTCCTTCAATACCGGGTTTCCGGCAACAGTATTTGAGGTAGTGGCAAGTGGATTGACTAAGAAGCTAGGACTTTTCAGGTTCTTACAGAAAAAGGACCATGATAACATTAAGCAGGCAATTGAATCTGTCGGGATGGAAATGTTCATGGACCGTAATATTGGCGAACTATCCGGCGGACAGCAGCAAAGGGTCTTTATCGCCAGGGCACTCGTTAGCAATCCAGAATTGCTGATTCTTGATGAACCAACTGTCGGGGTCGATGCAAAAAATGTGAATTCGTTCTACGAAATGCTAGAAATGTTAAATAAACAGAATGGAATTACCTTGCTTCTTGTTACTCATGATATTGGTACGATTTCTGATAAAGTAACAAATGTGGCATGCCTAAATAAAAATATGCATTTCCACGGGAGTACCGAGGAGTTTGAGCAGCTAAAAATCAACGAGGTGTCAGAAATCTATGGGCATGATGTTCATGTTTTGACTCATGATCACCACCATCACGAGGGGGCTCATCATGATTAGCGGTTTGATGCAATATGAATTTTTACAAAATGCTTTTTTAACTGGAATGATCATAGGAGTTATAGCTCCTTTGCTGGGTGTCTTTATTGTCGTCCGCAGACTTTCGCTCATTGCTGATGCCTTGAGCCATGTAACACTTGCGGGGATTGCGGCAAGCCTTCTGCTTGAAAAGAAATTCTTGTTATTCAGCGGAGTTAATCCGCTTTATATGGGAATGGCTTTTTCAGTGACGGGGTCACTATTTATTGAAAAACTAAGAACGGTTTATAAACATTATCAGGAATTGGCAATACCGATCATCCTTTCTGGGGGTATTGGGTTAGGAGTCATCTTCATTTCCCTTGCAGACGGGTTCAATACCGATTTATTCAGCTATTTATTTGGCAGTGTCAGTGCTGTAAGCAGAATGGACCTCTGGACAATTGCTATTATTAGCATACTTGTCATCATGCTTGTTGTTTTATTATATAAAGAATTATTCCTGTTATCTTTTGATGAAGAGTATGCGAGAGCAACAGGAATCGCTGCAAAAACCCTCCATTTTATTTTTATTGTAATGGTAGCATTGGTCATTGCTGCATCGATGAGAATTGTCGGCATCCTGCTCGTTTCATCACTGATGACATTGCCAGTTGCTGCTAGCATTCGATTCGCAAAAGGATTTAAGCAGACCATCTTTTTCTCCATCCTGTTTGGCGAAATCTCTGTGTTAGGCGGACTTTTCCTATCCTACTACCTGAATTTAGCGCCAGGAGGAACAATCGTGATGATTGCAGTACTCATTCTTGTCTTGGCTATATGGCTTAAGAAACGTGCAACATCAAGATCATTGTAATGGGGTGATTTCATGAACGTATTAGAAGCAATGAACCTGCTCAAGGAGCAAGGTTTTAAGCATACAGGTAAACGTGAGGACATGCTCCAGCTCTTTTCCGATAATGATAAATACTTAACTGCACGTGATGTATTAGAACAAATGAAGGAGAATTATCCTGGTCTGAGTTTTGATACCATTTATCGTAATTTAAGTGTATTTGTAGATCTAGGTATTCTTGAAATGACGGAGCTTTCTGGAGAAAAGCATTTTCGGTTCACCTGCTCACACAAAGAGCATCATCATCATTTTATCTGTCTCGACTGCGGAAAAACAAAGGAAATCGAAACTTGCCCAATGAGAAATATTGAAGCTAGCTTTAAAGGCTACGATATATCGGGACATAAATTTGAAATTTATGGGCGCTGTCCCGAGTGTATTCAATAACAGCTTGAAAAAAAACGGCCTGGAAACAGGCCGTTTTAATTATTTTTAATCCAGTTTTGCACCCAGGTGTGGGCTTCCTTCCAGTCGTTTACACGAATGACTCCATCTGGGATTGGATCTTGATTGTAAGGTGTATTAAATAACAGTACTGGGATGTTTAGTTCTTCATGAAGATTCACCGCGTTATCATGCTTATCCTCAAGGAAAATATCGACATCGTATTTTTTTGCAGCCTCGATTTTATCATGGGAACCTATTAAATGGATATCATTGTACATCAGTTCTTGATTTGTAAACCATTCCTTTGTTATATCCAGCAAGTGGCTGTCTCTGGCACTGATGAAATACAACTCGTGCTCTTTTTCCCATCTTTTTAAGATTTCTTTTGCTCCTGCAGCCAAAGGGGATCGTGAATAAATGACAGGCTCCATATTTTTGAACCAGTCATAAAATTCTTTTTCAGAGACCGTTACTAGTGGCATAAAGTCATACTGCTTAATGTCATTAAGTGTAATATTCAATCCAAATGCATCATTTAAATATGGAACAAATGTGGTTGGACAGGTAACTGTACCATCAATATCTATACCAAAACGTCTTTTCATTCAGTTTGCTCCTTAAAAAATATCTTTCCTTAATCTTACCAAATGTATAGATGGCGCAAAAGAAGTTCTTTAAATTCAGTCAAACATTGCCATGCTGAAAAACGGCGAAGTCGTAAACAATAATAAATGCTCCACTTAAAGAAAGCGAGGGATTAAAGTGGCAGACCAAGAACGAGAACAGAGAGGTACCGAATATATCACTGAACCTAAGCAGGATGTGATTACGGTAAGAGATGCGCGTGCTGAAATTTATCAGGAAGAGACCGCGGAAGAAATCGCCGCTCCTGCACGTGATGAACACTACCGGGAAGAAACAGCGGCAGAAATTGCTGCACCTGCACCTTTAGTAAGAAGAGGATCAGATGAGGAAACTGAAACTGGAGGAAGAGGGCTTGCCTATTCAGCTCTTGCCCTATCGATCTTGTCGCTGTTTATTTTACCTGTTCTCTTCGGAGCAGCTGGGATTATCCTTGGCTTCATGGCCCGCAGAAGAGGATCCGCCCTCGGAAGCTGGGCAATTGGAATAGGGGTAATTTCTATTTTAGTTGGCATCTTCATCCTGCCGTTTTTTTAACGGGATTGAAGAATTTCCATAAAAAGACCCGGGAATTCGTTTCCCGGGTCTTTCATTTACTTATTGCTGGACCGTGGCAGCCGCTTCTGCAGCTTCACGCAGCTTTTCTTCAGCAATCTTATCGATTTCCTTCTTCAATTCCTCTACCATTGTCGCTTCAGGAACCTTACGGACTATCTCACCCTTTCGGAATAACAAGCCTTCCCCTCTTGCTCCCGCAATGCCGATATCCGCCTCACGTGCTTCTCCAGGGCCGTTAACAGCGCAGCCAAGGACTGCGACCTTGATTGGGGCTTTAATTTTTGAGATGTATTCTTCTACCTCGTTGGCAATGCTGATTAAGTCGATTTCAATTCTTCCGCATGTGGGGCATGAAATAAGTGTCGCAGCATTAGCGGCTAGGCCAAACGACTTTAATAGTTCTCTTGCGACCTTTACC
>NZ_JBAVFI010000051.1:0-9463 GCF_049588175.1 Mesobacillus sp. | reverse complement strand
TGGTGGTTCAATCATTCCGTCTTCCACGAATTATAGTTGCTTTAATGGTCGGAATAGGCCTTGCTGTGGCTGGTGGACTATTACAGGGGATGATCAGGAACCCTCTCGCTTCACCTGATATTATCGGAATAACTGGCGGAGCATCCGTAGCTGTCGTCGGATTTTTAGCGTATTTCAGTGATAAGAACAATGCACTGACAGTAAGTATAAAATGGATGCCTGTATCGGCGTTTATCGGTGCGACATTAATTGCCTTTCTTGTCTACTTCCTTTCCTGGAAAAATGGTGTATCGCCTGTCCGGCTGGTTTTGATCGGTATAGGTATCTCTGCGATGATGCAGGCACTGACAACACTTATGATGCTGATGGGGCCGATTTACCGAGCGAGCCAGGCGAATATTTGGATTACAGGTACGGTACATGGTTCTACATGGGGAAATGTTTGGGTGCTGGTTCCGTGGACTTTGATATTGGTTTTAATTGCCTTTATCCTTTCAAGAAATGTGAATGTCCAGGAGCTTGGCGAGGAAATAGCGACAGGTGTTGGCGGCCATGTTCAGCGTCAGCGCTTTGTCCTATTGCTTGTCAGCACTGGTTTAGTAGCAAGCTCTGTTGCTTTTGCCGGGGGAATCGGTTTTGTCGGATTAATGGCTCCGCATATGGCAAGGCGGCTTGTTGGCTCTGCTTTTGGGGCTCTGCTGCCGGTTTCTGCATTAATTGGCGGAATTCTTGTTATGCTGGCGGATCTGATCGGGCGGACAATGTTCTCCCCTCTGGAAGTTCCTGCAGGCGTTTTTACAGCGAGTATTGGAGCACCTTATTTTATATATCTGCTTTTTAAGACACGAAATTCATAAGCTAAGATGTGGAAAGGGGAATGGATATGGCCCAGGCAATTGCGGCAGAAAAACTGACATTATCATATGGTGACTCTATCATTATAAAAGAATTGGATATCGAGATTCCGAAGGGAGAGATTACCGTCTTCATCGGAGGCAATGGCTGCGGGAAATCGACATTGCTTCGTTCCATAGCCAGGCTTCTTAAACCGCAGGCAGGCTCCATCTTGCTTGAAGGTGAAGTGATTTCTAAGCTATCGACGAAAGAGATTGCCAGGAAGATGGCGATCCTTCCACAATCACCTTCAGCACCAGAGGGATTGACTGTATTGCAGCTTGTAAAACAAGGCAGATATCCTTATCAATCATGGCTGAAGCAATGGTCAGAAGAAGATGAGGAAAAAGTAACAAGTGCTCTGATGGCAACAGGGATCGACCATTTGAAAGACAGGACAGTTGACTCCTTGTCAGGCGGTCAAAGACAGCGCGCCTGGATTGCCATGACTCTGGCACAGGACACTGATATTATTCTCCTGGACGAACCAACAACCTATTTGGATATGACGCATCAGATTGAAATTCTTGACCTTCTTTATGAGTTGAATGAAAAAGAAGGACGGACAATATTGATGGTTCTGCATGATTTGAATCTGGCATGCAGATATGCTCACAATATTGTGGCCATTAAAGACCAAAAGATATTTGCCCAGGGTAAGCCCGAGATAGTCATTAACTGCAGCCTAGTGAAAAATGTGTTTGGCATGGAGTGTGAGGTAACGGTTGACCCTCTATTCGGCACACCTTTATGCATCCCTTATGGAAAGGGACGCTGTATCCTGAAGAACCGTCCGGTAAAAGCGAATGAAAGCTGAGTTATCTGCTTCCGAAGTAAATGAGTTAAGTAAGTTCCGCTTTGCCACAGAGCTTCGAGATGGGGTCACACCAATTGAGTTTACCAGCTTGCTTGAAGAATCCAGCATGAACAGCCTGCTCAATAAGCTTCAAGTGGAAATGTCCGCCCCTGACCTAAAGACCACCGCATCGGTTTGGATGAAGAGACATGCCTTTTTGGCAGTCATATACTTATATGCGATGAGCGTCTTTAATAAACAGCTTAATGCAGCACCGGATTCCTTGCTTTTAGTAGAAATGAAGAAAGATGGGCTATGGCTGCCGGATTTCTATTTTAAAAGTAAATCAGCGCTTCTTTGTTCGGACGAAAATCGTAACGAATGGAGAAGGGAAGCGGTTCGGCACCTGTTTAAGGATAATATCTTTCCTGTGATGGAGACACTCGGAAAAGCTGCGAAAATCTCGAAATTGATTTTGTGGGAAAACGTGGCCGTCTATATCTATTGGCTGTATGAAAAAGTAGTAGCTGAGCATGCGGATGAGGTAATCAAAGCACGAGCAGCAGAGGACTTCGACTATATCATTCTGCACGCACAAGGCTCATTGTTCGGCAACTATCACCAAAACCCGCTGGCGAGGTATTACACTGAGCCGGTATACCAGGAAGATACAAACTCGTACGTCAGAGTCAGAAAAACATGCTGTTTTAGCTATAAGTTAAATGCTAAAGGTTTTTGCAAAACTTGCCCGAAAATTTGCGGACCCAAGAAATAAGGAGTGTTGGAAATGAACCAGACATTTACAGACCAAATTGACGGATTGCTGGAGAAATACACAGAACTGCTAGTAGGAGAAGGTTCCGCTGAAAATAAAGAAAAGGTGAAAGCGTGGATTCTGTATAGCCACATCGCCAAGTCAATGCCGCCGCTTGCCAAGCATTGGAATGCGGAATATCCTGAAGCAAAAGAACAAATGAAGAATGTCATTGCAGAAGTAAAGGAAATGAATGAAGTGAACAGGCAAAAATAAAAGAAGAACCATTCCGGGAATCGGGATGGTTCTTTTACTGACATTATCCTGCAGCGGTCCCTAACTATTGAAGCTGGCCGCCGTGTGGGAACTGGTTCATATACCCTTGGAATTGCTGATGGGACTGCTGCAGCTTTTGCGAATCGGCTGCCTCGATTGCATACCAGCCCTTCTTGAACATCAGGTTGTATAGGCTGCGCTGTGCATTCGAAGTTTCGGTGTAGATGCCTAATAAGTCTTGATACAGCTGGTCATGACTGGCTTCATGCAGTGCTTGAGTATATGAAGTTGTCATATACTTTTCAGTTGTTAGAATATCGTTGATAAAATCACGGTCGTTCATTTGCGGTGTCTTTTGAATCTGAGTTTCTGGATTCTGGACCTTTTGCTGATTCTGGTTCTGGTTCATCCACTTTTCCTCCTGTTGGTTTCTAATACCATTCATTTAACTAAAGTCCTAGAGCAAAGTGTTGCTTATCATTATTGCATTCCTGAATATGCCTGGTTTTGCGGGCTGTGAAGGTGTGATAGGATCGTTTGATAATGCTTTTCGTGCATATGGCAGCACTTTTCAATTTCGGCTTTCAATTCTGGATCCTGGCACTGCTGGGCAAAGAAATGTGCCTTTTTCATTGCAAGAAGATTCCATGAAAGCATATCGGTCAAATATAAAGAATCCTTTGAGGAAACGACTGAAGGCGGCTGTTGCATGATTCCTTGCTGCTGGCCTTGAAAATTCATATTCTGCTGCTGCATAACTGAACCTCCTGAATAATGTTTTTATCATCGAATATTATCCTTCCCAGGGCAAAATAAAGTATGCGGGACATGATTCGGCAAAAAAGAACATTTTATTACAAAAGTAATATTCAAAAATCTAAAAAAATGATAAAATGATTTTGCAAAAGATATAGATGTAGCAACTTTTTTAAGGGGTATTGTAATCGGTTACAATAAGGGGAGGAAAAGATATGGAACAATTAATGAGGGACTTTTTTCTTTTTTTATCAAAAAATAAATTTTTCACTGAAATGGCTAAGAAGTATGGTCTTCGTTTCGGTGCATCACGCTTTGTAGCTGGTGAACAGGTCGATCAGGCTGTCCAGGTCATCAAGGGTTTGAACCAGAAAAAATTAGCTGTCACAGTCGATTTCTTAGGCGAATTCGTTGACAACGAAAGGGAAGCCAATGAGCGGGCTGACAATTCAATTCAAGCCATTAAAGCAATTGGCCGTGAAAAATTGAATGCTCAATTGAGTGTGAAAATGACATCTTTAGGATTTGATATTTCTGAACAGGTCGTCATGAATAATATGCGCAGAATCATGGATGCAGCAAAAGAGAATAATGTTTTTGTCACAATTGATATGGAAGATTATGCTCGCTGCCAAAAAACACTGGATATCTTCAAACAGTTGAAGTCAGAATATGACAATATCGGAACAGTAATCCAGGCTTATCTATACCGTACTGAAAAAGACATTGAAGATCTAAATCAATATTCACCAAATCTGCGTTTGGTAAAGGGAGCATATAAAGAGTCGCCAGAAGTAGCATTCCCAGAGAAAAAAGATGTTGATGAAAACTTCAAGAAAATCATTAAAATGCATTTGATGAACGGCAACTATACTGCGATTGCCTCTCATGATGATGCGATTATCAATTTTACAAAGGAATTTACAAAAGCCAATAATATCCCTAACAGCCAATTCGAATTCCAGATGCTTTATGGAATTATGCCGGAAAGGCAGCTTCAGCTTGCAAACGAGGGTTACACAATGCGCGTTTACGTACCATACGGAACTGACTGGTACGGTTACTTCATGCGCCGCCTTGCTGAACGCCCTGCAAACGTAGCATTTGTCTTAAAGGGAATGTTCAAGAAATAAACGAGATAAACTGCAGGCTGACATAGCTATATGTCAGCCTGTTGTCTTTTCGTTACTATTTCTTATACTGGCTGTTCTGGCTATTAACCTTGCCTTCGCCGCCCTGCCCCATAGAAGGACCAGCATTCCCTTTAACACTCGCAGCACTAACTCCCGCCTTCGACGGATGCTTCTTCATCCTAGCCATCATCATACCTCCATATATTAAAGCGTCAACGTACCGGGGGTCAGACCCCCACCAGAGTAAAGCGTTAATGCACTGGGGGTCAGACCCCCAATAGAGTAAAGCGTTAATGCATTACGATCAGCAGGTGATCGCTTTTTTAGGTTGTCCAAAGGGAAGAAATAAAATTTTGGTTAAAAAATTCAAAAAATTTTCTTTTTTCCGCACCTTATTATTGCGGAAATTTTTTAAATATTTTATAGTAGTAATTAACAGAGCTCATTTATATGCATATTTTTTTTGGTGCAAAAATGAATGAGTATTCATTCAAAAAGAGTCAAAGGGGGAGACAAATTTGATGCGACAAATTCAAAAGGCAGCAGTTCTTGGATCAGGTGTCATGGGATCGGGGATTGCAGCTCATCTGGCAAACATCGGCATCCCAACATTGCTGCTTGACATTGTACCTCGGGAATTAACGGAAGAAGAAAAAGCGAAGGGCCTGACGCTTGATGATAAGCAGGTGCGCAACCGGATCAGTGCAGGCGCAGTGCAAAAGCTGTTGAAGCAAAAGCCAGCACCTTTGGCCTCCAAAAAGAATCTTGCTTTGATTGAAGCGGGCAACTTTGAAGACGATATGGAAAGACTTAAGGACGTTGACTGGGTAATTGAAGTAGTCGTCGAAAACCTTGATATAAAGAAGAAAGTTTTTACTGATGTAGATAAATACCGCAAGCAGGGAAGCATCATCAGCTCGAATACTTCCGGGATTTCTGTTGAGGCAATGGCTGAAGGACGTTCCGAGGACTTCAGGAAGCACTTCCTTGGAACTCACTTCTTCAACCCGCCACGTTATTTGAAACTGCTTGAAGTAATCCCTACAAAGGATACTGACGCTGAAGTCCTTGCCTTCATGAAAAACTTTGGTGAAGATAAGCTTGGCAAAGGAGTAGTCGAAGCGAAGGATACACCGAACTTCATCGCCAACAGAATCGGAACGTACGGATTGCTCGTTACTGTACGTGAAATGCTTAAAGGCGGCTACAGTGTAGGTGAGGTTGATTCCGTAACGGGCCCAATGATCGGACGGCCGAAAAGTGCAACATTCCGCACACTGGATGTAGTTGGATTGGATACATTCGCACATGTTGCGAAAAACGTATATGACCAGGTCGAAGGAGAAGAAAAAGAAGTCTTCGAAGTACCTGGATTCATGAAGAAAATGCTAGAGAACGGATGGCTCGGAAGCAAATCAGGTCAGGGATTCTTCCTGAAGCAGGGCAAGGAAATCTTGGAGCTGGATCCGCAAACTCTTGAATACGGACCACGCAAAAAGCTTAAAACAGCTTCCACGGAAATGAGCAAGCAGGAAAAAGGCCTCTCCAATAAAATGAAAGCGCTTGTGTACGCAAAGGACCGCGCAGGTGAGCTGCTTTGGAATATCTTCAGCCCAGTCCTGATTTACTCTGCTGATCTGCTTGGAACAATTGCTGATGATATCGTTGCCATTGACCGCGCAATGAAGTGGGGATTCGGCTGGGAAATGGGACCATTCGAAGCATGGGATGCATTAGGCGTTGAAAAAGCGATCAGCAAAATGGAAGCTGAAGGCAAAACAGTTCCGGCATGGGTTAAAGAAATGGTCGAGAAGGGCTTCACTTCCTTCTATAAAGAAGAAGACGGCAAACTTAGCTATTATCACAAAGGCGAATACGTTGCTGTGGAAGAGAATCTAAAGGTGATTAACCTTAAGCTTTTGAAAAAGCAAAAAGGCGTCATCAAAAAGAATGGTGGAGCAAGCCTGATCGACCTTGGCGATGGTATTGCACTCCTTGAATTCCATTCGCACAGCAACTCGATCGGTCCGGATATCCTCCAGATGATCAACTTTGCTATTGATGAAGTCGAGAAGAATTATAAAGGTCTCGTCATCGGAAACCAGGGCAAGAACTTCTCTGTAGGGGCTAACCTGGCGATGATCCTGATGGAAGCACAGGATGACAACATCTGGGATCTTGATATGGTTGTTCGACAGTTCCAGCAGACGACAATGAAAATCAAATATTGCTCTAAGCCTGTAGTCGTGGCTCCATTTGGAATGACACTGGGCGGTGGTGCCGAAATGTGCTTGCCGGCAGCCCACATCCAGGCTTCGATGGAAACCTACATGGGACTTGTTGAGGCAGGAGTTGGCTTGATTCCAGGCGGAGGCGGAAACAAAGAGCTGTATATCAAGCATCTTGAAGGCATGCCAAAGGGCGTTGAATTCGATCTTCAAAAGGTTGCTAACAAAGTATTTGAAACAATTGCTATGGCGAAGGTATCCACTTCAGGCGAGGAAGCACGCGAAAATAACTTCCTTAATGTCTCTGATGGAATCAGCGTAAACAGCGACCACCTTCTGTATGATGCAAAACAAGCTGCTTTAAACCTTTTTGAAAGCGGTTATAAGGCTCCAGTTAGAAAGAAAGTGCCTGTAACAGGTGAACCAGGATATGCGACATTGCTGCTTGGCGCACAGACTATGCATCTTTCAGGCTATATTTCAGAACACGACTTGAAAATTGCCAAGAAGCTTGCCTATGTCATCGCAGGCGGAAAGGTTCCATACGGTACTGAAGTAGATGAGCAATACTTGCTTGACCTCGAAAGGGAAGCGTTCTTAAGCCTTGTGGCTGAACCAAAATCACAGATGCGCATGCAGCATATGCTCGTGAAAGGAAAGCCGCTGCGCAATTAATAGATTGATATTTACCTAGATTAATATCCATCCAGCAGATAACGCTGGAATTAGAAGCGAACATCCAAGGAAAGAGAGGGATTGAGATGAGAGAAGCGGTAATCGTCGCTGGAGCCCGAACACCAATTGGGAAAGCAAAAAAGGGAACTCTTGCAAATGTACGACCAGATGATCTAGGTGCTCTCGTAGTTAGGGAGACGTTGAAGCGTGCAGGCAATTATGAAGGGAATATTGATGATCTAATCATTGGCTGCGCAATGCCGGAAGCAGAACAGGGGCTGAATATGGCCAGAAATATCGGTGCGCTTGCAGGGCTGTCACATGAAGTGCCTGCCATTACAATCAATCGCTACTGTTCTTCAGGACTTCAGGCAATTGCCAATGCATCTGAAAGAATCATGCTCGGGCATGCAGACACAATCATCGCAGGAGGCGCGGAATCTATGAGCCTTGTACCGATGATGGGCCATGTTGTCCGTCCCAATGCGAAACTGGCAGAAACTGCTCCTCAATATTATATGGGCATGGGCCATACAGCAGAGGAAGTTGCGAAAAAATACGGCATTTCCAGAGAAGACCAGGATGCTTTCGCGGTCAGAAGCCATCAGCGTGCTGCAAAAGCGATCCAGGAAGGAAAGTTCGAGGAAGAAATCGTACCGGTTGATGTAACACTCCGTACCGTAGGAAAAGACAACAAGCTTGTAGAAAAGACAATTCAATTCAAACAGGATGAAGGAGTCCGGCCAGACACAAGCATTGAAACACTTGCGAAGCTGCGCCCTGCTTTTTCAATCAATGGAACGGTAACTGCAGGGAACTCATCGCAGACAAGTGATGGTGCAGCAGCTGTCATGGTGATGGATCGAGAAAAGGCTGAATCACTTGGATTGAAGCCGCTCGCAAAATTCAGGTCGTTCGCCCTGGGCGGAGTACCTCCTGAAATCATGGGAATCGGTCCAGTCGTTGCCATTCCAAAAGCATTAAAACTAGCAGGCCTGCAAGTTTCTGATATCGGCGTGTTCGAACTGAATGAGGCATTCGCATCTCAATCCATCCAGGTAATCAGAGAGCTTGGACTTGATGAAGATAAGGTAAATGTGAACGGGGGAGCAATCGCCCTTGGTCATCCACTCGGAACGACAGGTGCAAAACTGACTTTATCCATTATCCATGAAATGAAGCGACGCAATGAGCAATTCGGTGTCGTGACAATGTGTATCGGCGGCGGTATGGGTGCTGCTGGAGTATTTGAACTTTTATAAAGCCATTAACCAACCTTTGAAATAACTCGGAGGGGCGTTTGCTCCTCCCAAAAATAGATAGGAGGAATATTTATGGAAAAGCAAACAGAAAAGCTCGTAAAAGGCGGAGGCTTTTTAATTGATGATGTAACATATGATCAGGTTTTTACTCCTGAGGACTATACAGATGAGCAAAAAATGATCGCAAAAACGGCTGAGGACTTCGTAGTGAATGAAGTTTTGCCTCAGGTTGAATATATTGAACAGCACGAATTCGACCGTACGGTTAAGCTTCTGAAGGAAGCAGGGGAGCTTGGCCTTCTTGGTGCAGACGTACCGGAAGAATATGGCGGTTTAAGCCTTGATAAAGTAAGCTCAGCATTAATTGCTGAAAAAATGTCAATCGCAGGCGGCTTCTCCATCTCCCACGGAGCGCACGTAGGAATCGGATCCCTGCCAATCGTCCTTTTCGGTAACGAAGAGCAGAAGCAAAAGTACCTGCCAGTGTTGGCAACTGGTGAAAAGCTTGCAGCGTATGCACTTACAGAGCCAGGTTCGGGTTCGGATGCTTTAGGCGCAAGAACGACGGCTAAGCTGAATGCTGAAGGAACTCACTATGTCCTGAATGGTGAAAAGCAATGGATTACAAACGCTGGCTTTGCAGATGTATTCGTTGTTTACGCTAAAATAGACGGCGAACAATTCTCTGC
>NZ_JBAVFI010000050.1:0-2435 GCF_049588175.1 Mesobacillus sp. | reverse complement strand
ACACTACTTGCACCTTCTAAACAAATTAAATTCTTTTATACTTAATAACAGTATTAAAAAATCATTTACATTAAGTCAATGATAACCTCTGCTAAAGTGGTATAATCACAATCCCTGTAATGGTGATCAAGCTGGCTGCCAACTTAGCCCCGGTGATTCTCTCTTTAAAGTAAAACCAGGCAAGGAAAATGGCAAACATAGGTGACGTATACACCAGGGTTACCAAAAGGAAACCATTGGCAAACTTTCGGCTTAAATAAGATATACATAACAATGGCAATCCCTGCTGACTTATAAAAATACAAGGTTACCGGATTGGCCCAATTGTGAACGAGCAATTTTCTGTGTCGGAACTATGCTGATGCCGAAAACGGCAGCAGTGGCAATGACAAATTAATCCACTGCTTATCTCAGCTCAAGAATGGAGTTAAAGGATTCTTCCCTTTCAAATTTAAAAAATAAATCCCGAAATAATCATTATGTCTTTTCTGGGCCATTGTTCCCTATATGGATTCCCTCCCTCTATATGAAATGTCAATGTTCCTATATATTAAGAGTTCTATTTTCCTAATATTCGTAATTTTTAAATTATTATTTTATTAATAGTTTTCATCATGTTAAAATGTCTTGGAAACTATTCACAAAAGGAGGAAAACCATTTGAAAAAGAAAAAAGCACTAGGATACATAATTTCTAGCGGTTTTTTGGCAACTTGTCTTCTTGGCAGTTCAACCAGCATTTTTGCCGAATCAACAACCACCCCAAACGGCCCCTGGGTACAGGATGAACAGAACCTTTCTTTTGCAGGCCTAATGTCTAATGAACAAATGGAAGCCAAACTAAAACAAATTGAAAAGTCATCACAAGGAAAGATGGTATTGGAACAGTTCGGAACTTCCAACGATGGCTATCCGCTTTATGCTGCTAAATTTGGTAACAATGACCCCAATAAGAAGCGTGTTCTCATTTATACTCAAATCCATGGCAATGAAACACTGGGGACAGAAGCAGCAGTAGAATTAATGCAAAAACTGGCAGCTGGAGGAACTGAAGCGGATAATATCCTGAACAAAGTTAGCGTTTGGTTTGTCCCACGAATTAACCCAGATGGAACAGCCAATCAATACGAAGGTAAGCCATATCCGACTAGATACTCTCATCAAACATGGAAGCCTGAAGAATTAGGTCTACCGTCAGATACAAAAGCTCCCTGGTATTACAATGCAGAAGGAAGTGAAAGAGGACAAAATAATGAAGGAACAGTTGTTTATGGAATTCCTGGTTTTGACCTGAATCGTGATTTTCATCCGAACTATGACTTTGATTTAACCGAGGAAATTAAAAAGGATCCTAGTAAAGTAGCAGAAATATTAAATCAAAAAGCTACAAACAACGGATCCCAAGCATCTTTAGTCTTTTCACCTGAAACACGTTCGCTTACAAAACTAGTAAAAGAACTAAATCCAGATGTTGCAATTGACCTTCATCACCGCGGATTCAACAGATTGTCTGAAGAGGACAACCGTTCAGTCTCAATACAGCTGTTAGCCCAATTTACAACCAAACCATACACGGATCCTTTCAGTGGTAAAACATACGATATCGACCCAGAAGTATTAACCTTAAGCAAAAAAGTCAACGCAGTCGCTTATGAATCATTGCAGCGAGGCAACTCATCCTATGGTGCCATTCAGAAATACCCGACTGTTAACTACCCTGGCTCAGGATTGGGTGCCATCCAGTTAAATGGTACAGCTACCATGCTCATAGAAATAAAAGGCCAAACGCAAACCTTAGGCCAAAAACAAAACGGCATGCTTAAAGAAACTGCAAAAGTTCCAGTCTTGGCGGTTCTGAATAGCCTTGCAGATGACACTATAGAAAACTCAGATCCAGCTGTATATGATGCCATACCAGAGTTTTCTTTCCCAGTAAATCCTGGTGGAGATCACGATCACTAAGACCAACTTAATTGGCTGGCACTACGCTAACTAAATACAGCACAAAAAAACCGCACGAGTGAAACCACCGTGCGGTTTCTTATGTATTTTGTTTAACTTTATTATTGAATCTTAGACTACTTGCTATGTAGTTTGGGTAATACGAAGAAAGTAATGATTGTTAACAGAATTTCAAACAACTGTAACCTAACTTTCTAACAGATGAAATCTAATTATGGGATAATGACTTCTTCAAGTAAAATTTGGACCTCCATCAGTACATTTAAACTTTCAATAGCTGTAGAGGAATCCATTATCTAATTATTATTCAGCCTAGGTGGTGCAAGTATGTCAGGAACAAAAAAGAGATTAAGGGTAAAGTGGAGTAGAGTATGGACTGCCTTTCTTCTCTTAAGTATCTTTTTAGTCGGTCTAATGAATATATTTCAGTACATAGAAGGAACAATCAAAACAATCAATCAACCCTTAAAAAAA
>NZ_JBAVFI010000049.1:0-9429 GCF_049588175.1 Mesobacillus sp. | reverse complement strand
CAAATAGTCTGGTGGCGATGGCGAGAAGGTCACACCCGTTCCCATACCGAACACGGAAGTTAAGTTTCTCAGCGCCGATGGTAGTTGGGGGTTTCCCCCTGTGAGAGTAGGACGCCGCCGGGCACGTGAAGAACAGCTGTAATGGCTGTTCTTTTTTTGTGTCTTCTAATATCTGGTCTAGGAAAAAGATTCTCGTTGTTTAGAAAATAAAATTCTGCTAATGAGTAAGCGCGACTTTCTTGTGTATTTTCGGTTCGGAAATTTATTTGCTAGATTATCACGTGTGATAATCTGAATTAGATTGTTATAATGCAACACTTCAACAAATATCCCCACTTCTAACCTCACCTGATTAAAAAATGACAGCTACACACACCTTTTTTAGCTATAAACCAAGTTTTTTTGCATTAGACGATAACTTCATACTTTGACTAGCTTAATTGTGTTGAACTACTCACCTCTATGTTATAAAAAATCTTCTTTCTCTAGCTCCTGACAAGTTTCCACTTGGTCTAAAATGGGTATAATAACCAACACCCCCACTTAACAGGTTTTGGCATACATAAATTTGGCGAAAATAAATCAAGATGCATTAATTGCAAGGGTAAAAAATTTTTTGTATAATTAATGTCAAATATAGTCAAAGTCAGATAGGGGGAGGTTTAGTGAGGAATATATCGGACATCATAGAAAATTACCTCAAGCAGGTTTTGGAAATGAGCGACCAGGATATCGTTGAAATCAAGCGTAGCGAAATCGCCGATCAATTTCAATGCGTGCCGTCCCAGATCAATTATGTCATCAATACTAGATTCACGATTGAACGAGGTTACCTTGTTGAAAGTAAGCGGGGCGGAGGCGGATATATCCGTATCATTAAAGTTCAGGTTTATGATCATGCACACTTGATTGATGATTTATTGTCTTTGATTAACACACGGATTTCTCAAAGCAGTGCTGATGATGTCATTTACCGTCTAGTGGAAGAAGATGTCGTGACGAACCGCGAGGCGAAAATCATGCTGAGTGTTTTAGACAGGTCTGTTCTGTATATTGAACTCCCGTTGCGGGATGAGCTTCGCTCTAGAATGCTAAAGGCAATGTTGATGGCATTGAAATATAAATAATATCAGAACAGAGGTAAAGAGGTGAGGGCATGATCTGCCAAGAGTGTAATCAGAGGCCGGCAACGCTGCACTTCACGAATTTTTTAAACGGCGAAAAAACTGAGCTGCATTTATGTGAACGGTGCGCACAGGAAAAAGGCGAAATGTTTATGATGAACAACGGTCCAGTTTTTTCAATCAATAGTCTGCTTGCCGGATTGTTGAATATGCAGCCAGGTTTTACGGAGGGAAAGAAGGAAGCTTTCCAAGCGGACGAAATCCTCCAATGTCCGCAATGTTCAATGACTTTCCCTCAGTTTGTGAAAGTCGGCAGATTTGGATGTGCAACTTGCTACGATGCTTTCAGGGATCAATTGACTCCCATCATTAGAAGGCTACATAGCGGGAATTACACACATAATGGAAAAATCCCTAAAAGAATCGGCGGGGATATCCATATAAGAAAAACAATCGATGATCTAAAGCTAACATTGAAAAATTTTATCTTAGAGGAAGAATTCGAAAAAGCAGCTGAGACCCGGGACCAGATAAGAGATCTGGAAAGGAAATTAGCAGAGAAGCAAGAGGGAGGGGAGTAGACTTGTCATTGGAGAAGTTTATCAGTCAGGCTGTCAGCTCCTGGATGAGTGATGATGGACCTGATTCTGACATTGTCCTCAGCTCTCGAATCCGTTTTGCCAGAAACCTTGATGAGTTCAATTTCCCTACGTTTTTTACTAACGGTGAAGCCGAGGCAGTCATTGACACAATAATGGAACGGGTAAACAATAGCCATATTCCAAACGTTGAGCATCTAGAAATGATTAAGATGGATGAAATCCCACAATTACAAAAAAGAGTACTTGTCGAGAAGCATTTAATTAGTCCCCATCTAGCCGAAAACGGCATTCATGGGGCATGTCTTTTATCTGAAAATGAAGAGATCAGCATTATGATCAACGAAGAAGACCATTTAAGGATTCAATGTTTATTCCCTGGATTCCAGCTGACGGAAGCCTTGAAGGCTGCAAATGAGATTGATGATTGGATGGAGGAGCATGTGAATTATGCTTTCGATGAGAAATTTGGTTATTTGACCAGCTGCCCAACAAATGCAGGAACGGGTCTAAGGGCTTCAGTCATGATACACCTTCCAGGTTTGGTCATGACGCAGCAAATGAATCGGATTGTTCCAGCGATTAATCAGCTCGGTTTAGTGGTAAGGGGTATATACGGCGAGGGCAGTGAAGCTCTCGGCAATATTTTTCAAATCTCCAATCAAATCACATTAGGAAAATCTGAAGAAGACATAGTAGAAGAACTGAAAAGCGTGGTAGGCCAGATAATATCTCAGGAAAGGTCGGCCCGGGACGCATTAGCGAAAACTTCTAACATACAATTAGAAGACAGAGTCTTTCGTTCATATGGAATCCTGGCAAACAGCCGGATCATTGAAACGAAGGAAGCTGCCCGATGCTTGTCAGACCTGCGGCTTGGCATTGATATGGGGTATATACAAAATATATCAAAATCGATTTTAAATGAACTGATGATTTTAACTCAACCAGGGTTTTTACAGCAGTATGCGGGCGGGCCGCTAAGGCCGAACGAAAGAGACATCCGCAGAGCTGCTTTAATAAGAGAACGATTGAAAATGGAAACAAAAGAAGAGTCAGGAGGATGATCTTATGATGTTTGGACGATTTACAGAGAGAGCACAGAAAGTATTGGCACTCGCACAGGAAGAGGCAATCCGCCTTGGACATAACAATATCGGTACAGAACACATCTTACTTGGCCTTGTGCGTGAAGGAGAAGGAATTGCCGCGAAGGCATTATATGGACTGGGTTTAGGTGCCGAGAAAATCCAGAAGGAAGTTGAGAACCTGATTGGCCGAGGCCAGGAAACTTCCCAGACCATTCACTATACGCCAAGAGCTAAAAAGGTCATCGAGCTTTCAATGGATGAAGCAAGAAAACTTGGACATTCATATGTTGGCACAGAACATATTCTTCTTGGCCTGATCCGTGAAGGAGAAGGTGTAGCTGCCAGAGTGCTTAATAATCTAGGTGTAAGCTTGAATAAAGCACGTCAACAGGTGCTGCAGTTGTTAGGCAGCAATGAAACATCTGGCCATCAGGGTGGCGGGGCAGCAAATGCCAACACACCAACGCTTGATAGCCTTGCAAGGGACTTAACGGCGATTGCCAGGGAAGGAAGCCTTGACCCTGTTATCGGCCGAAGCAAGGAAATTCAGAGGGTTATTGAGGTGCTTAGCCGCCGGACAAAGAACAACCCTGTATTGATCGGGGAACCTGGTGTAGGTAAAACAGCGATTGCCGAAGGTTTGGCACAGCAAATTGTTAACAATGAAGTGCCGGAGATTCTTCGCGACAAGCGTGTTATGACTCTTGATATGGGTACTGTTGTAGCGGGAACCAAATACCGCGGTGAATTTGAAGACCGTTTGAAGAAGGTCATGGATGAAATTCGCCAGGCCGGAAACATCATTTTATTCATCGATGAGCTTCATACATTGATTGGTGCTGGTGGAGCGGAAGGTGCTATTGATGCATCAAACATCCTTAAGCCGTCACTGGCTCGAGGTGAGCTTCAATGTATCGGGGCAACCACACTAGATGAATACCGTAAATATATTGAAAAAGATGCAGCATTAGAAAGACGTTTCCAGCCAATCACAGTTGATGAACCAACTGCTGAGGAATCCGTCCAGATTTTAAAAGGGCTGAGAGATCGTTATGAAGCCCACCACAGAGTATCAATTACGGATGCGGCGATTGATGCAGCAGTAAAGCTATCTGACCGTTATATCTCAGATCGTTTCCTTCCAGATAAGGCGATTGACTTGATTGACGAAGCTGGTTCAAAAGTGCGCCTGCGCTCATACACGACTCCGCCTAACCTTAAGGAGCTTGAAGTGAAGCTTGAGGAAGTTCGCAAGGAAAAGGATGCTTCAGTACAAAGCCAGGAGTTTGAAAAAGCTGCTTCATTAAGGGATACAGAGCAGCGCCTGCGTGAACAGCTTGAAAATACGAAGAAAACGTGGAAAGAAAAACAAGGCAAGGAAAATAGCGAGGTAACAGTCGAGGACATTGCGAATGTTGTGTCCAGCTGGACGAATATTCCTGTTACAAAGCTCGCACAAACTGAAACAGATAAGCTATTGAATCTGGAAGAAATCCTGCACTCTCGAGTCATCGGCCAGGAGGAAGCGGTTAAGGCTGTTTCTAAGGCTGTAAGACGTGCTCGCGCAGGATTGAAGGACCCTAAACGCCCAATCGGTTCATTCATCTTCCTTGGGCCTACTGGTGTAGGTAAAACCGAATTGGCAAGAGCTCTTGCTGAATCAATGTTTGGTGATGAAGATGCGATGATCCGTGTGGATATGTCAGAGTACATGGAGAAGCATTCGACTTCTCGTCTCGTTGGCTCACCTCCTGGATATGTAGGTTACGATGAAGGCGGTCAGCTGACTGAAAAGGTTCGCAGAAAACCTTATTCCGTCATCCTGCTTGATGAAATCGAAAAAGCACATCCTGATGTGTTCAATATTTTACTTCAAGTTCTTGAAGATGGCCGTTTGACAGATTCAAAGGGACGTACAGTCGATTTCCGCAATACGATCATGATTCTGACATCGAATGTCGGAGCTGAAGCGTTGAAGCGAAATAAATATGTTGGTTTCAACATTCAGGATGGGGCGCAGGATTACAAAGATATGAAGGGCAAAGTAATGGAGGAGCTGAAAAAAGCCTTCCGTCCGGAATTCCTTAACCGTATCGATGAAATCATTGTCTTCCATGCTCTTGAGAAACCGCACCTGAAAGAAATTGTGACATTGATGTCCGACCAGCTTGTGAAGCGTTTGAAGGAGCAGGACATTACGCTTGAATTAACAGAGGCCGCAAAAGATAAAATTTCTGAAGAAGGCTATGATCCGGAGTATGGTGCTCGTCCATTGCGCCGGGCGATCCAGAAGCATATTGAGGATCAGCTATCTGAAGAATTGCTAAAGGGTACAGTCCTTACAGGCCAAAATGTCATTATTGATGTAGAAAATGGCGAGTTCGTCGTGAAAACGCCAGAAGGGTCTGCAAAGGCTTAAATTGCTTAACAGGTTAAAATAAGGGGTATACGTACATAAACTACGTGTACCCCTTTTTTACTGATTCTTGGCGTAAGGGTTCCGAGAACAACTCAAAGTTTGAAAAAGCAAAAGAGTTGTCATCGTAAGGAGAACAACTTGAAAGTCCGGAAGCGCAAAAGAGTTGTCATCATAAGGTTCCCGAGAACAACTCTAAGGAAGAAATCGTCTTCGGATTGTCTTATCGGGATTCGATAGTACAATTAATCTGGAAAAAACTCCTGATTTGCCCTCATAATAGCCATCAAATCAATTAGGTTTATAAGTGGGGCATAATCTGATGGATCATAAATATATAGGCTGAGTTAAAGGACAATGTTGATTTTTAACACCTGACGCCCCGCGGAAAGCGAATGCCTGGAGCGGAAATCAACAGACAAGTTTAACACAGCCAATATATAAAGCAGAAAAATTTACATATTACTTCAGTTACAATAATTTCTTTTGAGGAATGTTTAGCATTACAATAGAGATAATACTTTTTAATGATAGATGGCGAGGCTAAGAAAATGGCAAAAAGAAAAACAAAATTCATGTGCCAGGAATGCGGCTATGAATCTCCGAAATGGATGGGGAAATGTCCTGGATGCGGGCAGTGGAACAAGATGGTCGAGGAAGTGGAAAGCACTGGATCAACTCGGAAAGGGGCTTTTACTAATGCCAGCGGTTCTTCAGTGGCTGCCAAGGCGACTCCGATCACTTCGATTGAAACAATCAGTGAACCGCGCATCACTACGGACTCGAATGAATTGAACAGGGTACTTGGAGGCGGGGTTGTCAGGGGTTCCCTCGTTTTGATCGGCGGGGATCCGGGAATAGGCAAATCGACGCTGCTGCTACAGGTCTCATACCAGTTAGCGAAAAAGGACCACTCTGTTCTCTATATATCAGGGGAAGAATCAATGAGGCAAACAAAGCTGCGTGCCGACCGCCTCGGGGTTTCCTCTCCAAATTTGCTTGTCTATTCAGAGACGAATTTGCATGAAATCAGCCTGACAATTGAAAATACAAAACCTGATTTTGTGATTGTCGATTCAATCCAGACAATTTTCCACCCTGAAGTGACTTCGGCTCCGGGGAGTGTTTCACAGGTTAGGGAATGTACGGCGGAATTGATGAGAATAGCGAAAACAAAGGGTGTCGCCATTTTTATCGTAGGACATGTCACCAAGGAAGGCTCAATTGCTGGACCTCGACTTCTCGAGCATATGGTGGATACTGTTTTGTATTTTGAGGGTGAAAGACATCATACATACAGAATCTTGCGTGCGGTTAAAAACCGTTTCGGTTCAACGAATGAAATGGGTATATTCGAAATGAAGGAAGCTGGTTTGGAAGAAGTCGCAAACCCATCGGAAATATTTTTAGAGGAACGGTCCCAAGGAGCTTCGGGCTCTACTGTGGTGGCATCGATGGAAGGAACTCGTCCTGTTCTGGTAGAAATACAGGCGCTCATCTCACCTACCAGTTTTGGAAACCCAAGGAGAATGGCGACCGGAATTGACCACAACCGAGTTTCGTTGCTGATGGCTGTACTTGAGAAACGGGTCGGGCTGCTGCTGGCGAACCAGGATGCTTATTTGAAGGTAGCTGGCGGAGTGAAATTGGATGAACCGGCAATCGATCTTGCAGTCGCTGTCAGCATCGCTTCCAGCTTCAGGGATAAACCAACCCGCGCTTCCGATTGTATTATTGGCGAGGTAGGACTGACTGGGGAAGTCAGAAGGGTCTCAAGGATTGAGCAGCGTGTCCAGGAGGCTGCGAAGCTTGGTTTTGAGAGAATTATTTTACCAGAAAACAATCTTGGCGGATGGACTCCACCTAGGGGAGTAGAGTTAATCGGTGTCTCATCTGTCAGCCATGCGTTAAAAGTCACCTTAGGGGGTTGATTGATTGGAGAATAGAAGCCTCGAAGAAAAGGAATTAGGTGAAATCCTGCAATTTATCGCTCCGGGAACACCAGTCAGGGATGGCATCGATAATGTACTACGTGCCAATACGGGCGGGCTGATTGTCTTTGGCTACAATGAAAAAGTCAAGAGCCTTTTGGATGGCGGCTTTGAAATCAATTGCAGGTTCAGTCCGAGTTTTTTATATGAGCTTGCCAAGATGGATGGCGCCATTATCTTGAATGAAACTGGCAGTAAAATCTTGTTCGCAAATGCACAGCTTGCTCCTGATACGGGCGTGCCATCGACGGAAACCGGGATGAGGCACAGGACGGCAGAAAGGGTAGCAAGACAGACGAAAGCTCTTGTCATTGCGATATCCCAGCGGAGGAATGTCATTACCCTGTATCAGGGGAATCTTCGCTATGCCTTGAAAGAAATCGGGGTTATTTTAACGAAGGCAAATCAGGCAATCCAGACTCTTGAGAAGTACAAGGTCGTTCTTGAGAAAAGCATTACTAATCTTGGTATCCTGGAATTCGAGGATTTGGTTACCTATAATGATTTGCTGCAGGTCATCCATCGATTCGAAATGGTATTAAGAATCAAGACCGAGCTTTTAACTTATTTGAGTGAGCTAGGCATGGAGGGCAGGCTGATTCGTCTGCAGATGCACGAGCTTCTGTCTGAAATCGAGAAAGAGGCCCTGCTAGTCATCAAGGATTATTCTGCAGAGAGCGATGTGAAGGCAGACGAAGTGTTGGTGCGTTTCCAGGAGCTTTCAAAAGCTGGTGTCATTGAAGATACGACGATTTTAAAACTGCTTGGCTATCAGGGGTATGTCCATATGGATGAATTTATTTGCCCAAGAGGCTACCGGATGCTGAACAAGATTCCGAGACTGCCGATGATCATCGTTGAAAATTTGATCAAAAGGTTTAATAAGTTCACAAATTTGATTTCGGCATCGGTCGAGGATTTAGATGACGTTGAAGGAATTGGTGAAGTCAGAGCACGGAAAATTAAAGAAGGCTTTAAGCTGATCAGGGACCAGCTGATGGCAGACCGCCAGATGTAATTCACGCTATTTGGCGGAACTGCTTTTAAATTGACACCCGTATAGCCCGATGCTACTTTTAAGGAAGAGTTAATCCTAGAAAAAGCAGGATGATCATTTTTTCTTAAAATAGTAGCTGATTACGTAACTTTTATGCCGATTAAAACGTATATTCTTTTGGGCCAGTAATTTGGACGAATAGAATGGGCAATTAAAAAATCTTCTCCATAAGCAGGGTTTCAAATTTTAGAAGTTGTTTATAATGAGTAAAAGGAGGTGAAAGGATGTTAAGACGTATCATTCAAGCCTGCTTCCTGATCATTGGGGGAACGCTTGGTATATTCTTAATTCCTGATTTATTATCGTTAATGAAAATGGGAGACATGACTCTCATCAATAATCCTTATGTTACAGCTATTTTGGGCGCACTTATTTTTTATCTTCTTACTTTTTGGGCTGTTGACCATGTGACCAATTTTGTGAAGTGGGCTGAAGAATCGCTGCTCAAGGCGCCAATCACTGATGTTATTTTTGGCAGTGTGGGTCTTTTCTTTGGTTTGCTAGTAGCGTTTTTAGTTGGCTTTGCCCTTAATGCAATCCAGGTTCCAATTGTA
The DNA here is from genome assembly GCF_049588175.1 of Mesobacillus sp. GTDB lineage: Bacteria > Bacillota > Bacilli > Bacillales > Cytobacillaceae > Mesobacillus. The sequence continues at coordinate 597 of NZ_JBAVFI010000049.1, read as the reverse complement.
AATACAGTTGCCCCAACGCTCCTTACTCTTTTATTTGGTTATCTGGGATTCCAGGTGGGATTCAAGAAACGAGATGAGCTGCTTGGTTTATTTTCCAAATCGAAGAAAAAAGGCAGTGAAGAAGAGGTTGAAAAAGAAGAGCGTGCAAGAGAATGGAAAATTCTCGATACAAGTGTGATTATTGATGGAAGGATTGCTGATATCTGCCAAACTGGTTTCCTTGAAGGCATCATCGTAATCCCGCAATTTGTCCTTGAAGAACTGCAGCATATTGCTGATTCATCCGACGTGCTAAAGCGAAATCGCGGCCGCCGCGGATTGGACATCCTTAACCGTATCCAAAAGGAGCTTAGGATTAAGGTAGAGATCTATGAGGGCGATTTTGATGATATTCAGGAAGTTGACAGCAAGCTTGTAAAACTGGCGAAGCTGACAAACGGTGTTGTAGTAACGAATGATTTCAATCTGAACAAAGTTTGTGAATTGCAGAAGGTTGCGGTGCTGAATATCAATGACCTTGCAAATGCGGTAAAACCTGTGGTCCTCCCTGGAGAAGAAATGAACATCCAGGTAATCAAGGATGGAAAAGAACACAAT
>NZ_JBAVFI010000048.1:0-2806 GCF_049588175.1 Mesobacillus sp. | reverse complement strand
TTCACAGCTTCCAACAGCAAATCAACAATATGCACGCCTCTCATATTCGATGCCATTCCTTCGCGTTCAATTCCCAGTTTCATCTGGAGCAGACACCCTGGATTTGCAGTAACAATTGTCGTTGCGTGGGTAGCTTTTGCCTGGACCATTTTGGAGTCCAGCAACTGCATGGACATTTCGCTTTCGACTATATTGTAAATTCCAGCAGAACCGCAGCAACGGTCAGCATTTTGCATCTCGCGGTATTCGATGCCTTTGATGGACTGAAGCAGTGTCCGAGGTGCCGAAGCAGTCTTCATAACATTGCGCAAATGGCATGAGTCCTGGTAGGTAATGATTTGTTGCGGCAGTTCCAGCTTCACTTTTTCATGGAAGCCGACCTCAACTAAAATCTGAGAAATATCCTTAATTTTATCCGTAAATGCCTTTGCGCGGTCCTTCCATTCCGGTTCGTCCTTGAGCAGATGATCGTAGTCGACCAGGAAAGCACCGCAGCCGCCGGCATTGGTGATGATAAAATCTACGCCTGTATCCTCAAAAGCTTTGATGTTACGGCGGGCTAGTGCTTTCGCATCTTCCTTTTCACCGCTGTGCCCATGCAGCGCGCCGCAGCAAGCCTGCTCTTTCGGAATGACGATTTCGCAGCCTGCCAGCTGAAGCAGCTTCATGGTCGCATTATTTGTCTCAAGGAACATCGTATCCATCAGGCAGCCGCTGAAAAAGGCAACTTTATGGGTTTTCGTACCGATCGCTTCAAGATGCTCAGGACGATTTTTCATTTCCTTCATCGTTGGCACCTTTGGCAGTACTTTTTCCATAGTAGCCAGAGATTCCGGAAATAGCTTCATAACTCCTGTACCACGCGCAACCTTCTGAAGCCCTGAACGCTGATAGAAACCAATCAGTCCAGTAAGACTCCTCATTCTGTTCTGATGAGGGAAAAGCCCCTTGAATACAGCTTTTCGAACAACTCGAACCGGCATCGAGAACTTCTTGTTTTGATTGACAATATCACGAGCTTCCTCGAGAAGATGTCCATAATTCACACCTGATGGGCAGACCGGCTCACACGCCCTGCAACCAAGGCAGAGATCGAGCGACCTTTCAAAATCCTCATCCGGTTCGATCAAACCATCGACTACCGCCTTCATCAAAGCGATGCGTCCGCGTGGTGAATGGGATTCCTGATAGCCTGATTCGATATATGTCGGGCATGTCGGCAGGCAAAAGCCACAGCGCATGCAATTCAATAGTTCGTCCTGGTTCATTTTTTCCTGGAATTGTGTCTGGATTCTCTGCTGTTCTTGAACTGTTGTCATCTTGAAACCACCACTCGTTTCCTGCTGTCTTTCGCGAAAATCTTGCCTGGATTCATGATATTGTTCGGATCAAGCGCTGTCTTCACAGCTTTCATGGCAGCGACCCCTTCCTTGCCAAGCTTCAACTCAAGGTACGGTGCTTTCATGACGCCAACTCCGTGCTCACCTGTGATCGTGCCGCCAAACTCAATTGCTTTTTCAAAAATTTCCGCAAACGCTTTTTCGACTCTTTCCATTTCCTCATGGTTGCGGGAATCGGTTGGGCATGTTGGATGCAGGTTTCCGTCACCTGCATGACCGAATGTACAGATATTCAAATCATATTTCACTGCAATCTCATTAATGGCATTTACCATTCTAGCAATCTCAGATCTTGGGACTGTAGCATCTTCTAAAATCGTCGTCGGCTTTAAGCGGGCAAGTGCTGACAAAGCGCTGCGACGTGCTGTTCTTAACGCTTCAGCCTCTGCTTCGGATTGTGCAACCTGAACGGACACAGCTTTTTCCTCCTTGCACACCTCGGCAATCCGGGCCATATCCCTTTGGACAACTTCAAGGGGGCCATCCTGTTCAATCAATAAAACAGCTTGTACATCAGTAGGCAAGCCGATTTTAGCAAAATCCTCGACAACCCTCAGTGTTGGCTGATCAAGGAATTCGAGCGTAGCAGGGATGATTTTGCTTGCGATGATTTTTGAAACAGATTTCGCTGCTGCTTCAAGATCCTGATACAAGGCAAGCATCGTCTGCTTTGTTTCTGGGACTGGTATCAATTTCAGGATCGCTTCCGTAACAATTCCCAACGTTCCTTCTGAACCGACGAACAATCTTGTGAAATCGTAGCCTGCTACATCTTTGGCAAGCTTTCCTCCAGTGCGGATAATGTCTCCATTAGGCAGCACAGCTTCAAGACCAATCACGTAGTCTCTTGTTACACCATATTTCAATCCGCGCAGTCCGCCGGAATTTTCATTAATATTTCCACCGATTGTTGATATTTTCATAGAACCTGGATCTGGCGGAAAAAATAAACCCTTTGCTTCAACAGCGTTGATCAAATCCAGCGTCACGACCCCAGGCTGCACAGTTGCAGTCAGGTTCTCTTCATCTACTTCAAGAATCTTATTCATATGTTTAAAAAGCAGCACAATCCCGCCTTCTGTCGGGCAGGTGCCGGCACAAAGATTTGTTCCGGATCCACGCGGCACAATTGGAATTTTATACTCATTACAGATCTTAACAATTTCTGAAACTTCTTCTTTATTCCTTGGACTCACTACCCCATCAGGCATCGATTGAAAATTAGGTGTTGCATCGTATGAATAGACAAGGCGTCCTGTTTTCGTATCGTCAAAATTAGCCGCAGAAACGATGGAAATGATTTTTTCTTTTACTGCTGTTGTAAGCATTATGATATTCCCCCTTGTGCAGATAAATAAATCCAGGCTTCCTATCATTATGACAGAAGCCTGGGATTATTTTGTATT
>NZ_JBAVFI010000047.1:0-5586 GCF_049588175.1 Mesobacillus sp. | reverse complement strand
GATAAAGAATGGGGAGGATCTTGCTTTGCGAGCAGGCTCCAGTACATTATTCAAAGCATTCAGGGCAACTTTGAAATCTCTGTCTGCATTCTTTCCAAGATGTTCCGGCCAAAGAATCTGAAAGATGTCTTCCTTCATAAGAAATTGGCTGCGCTTCGTCAAAAATAACTGAAACAATTCTTTTGCTTTACCTCTTTGCCAATCTCTGTCCTCCACTTCACGGTCTCCGAGCCAAACCCTGAATTGGCCTAGCGTCTGCACCTTCAATGAATAGCCGGGATGCGCGCTTAAACGGGGCAGGTTCATATCCTCTAGCAGCTTTTCAGCATACGATGGCATAAGTGACAGTTTCACAGCATCAATCAGCAGTGGAGCAAACATTTGCAGATCACTCGGACCAAAAGTCGTCCTTTTTTTGAGGAAAAATTCATATCCTCCTGATTTCATCAATTTTAAAAATTTCGTGAAGGCAGACTTGAACCCTTCCTCTTCTTTTAATAAATAGAAGTAAAAAGATTTCCAAAACGACAAAAGCATTTTTCCATATTCATCCCCGCACTGGCCAAAAAGATCCTCTGCTTTTCGCAGGTCCTCCCTTGCCTCCTGGAACTTGTTATTGTGAATAGCTGCTATCGCCATACAAAGCGTAATCATTGAAGACAGCCAAATGTCTTTCACTTGTTCGGTTTCAAGCAGCGCCTTCCTTCCTGCCTCAGCTGCACGTTCATATTCGCGCCTGTTGCCATAGAGAATGCACAGACCCATCAACGGTTCTGCTTTTCCCCTCTCCATATTTAACCGCCCCATAATCTCAAGCGCCGTTTCATAGCACTTTTCTGCGAGCTGCAAATCATATTGATCCATCAGCTGGACAGCATGACCCATCCTGATCCACCCGCAAGCTTCTACAAATGGAGCCTGGACTTTTATTCCGTGCTGAATACCTGATTGAGATAATGCCTTGGCCTGGAGCCCATTGCCTGTAAATGCCTCGATCAAAGCCAACAACAGGTCTGTCTCTCTATGTGATTGTGGCAGAAGCTGCTTATCAGCTGAAGAATGAACTTCCTTCACTGACGCCAAAATTCTTCGCATTTCCTCAAAACGGCCTGTTCTCAAGTAAAGTCTTGCTTCAAGATTGCCGTCCTCAATCGGGACCCCAATTGCCCTTGCACGTTCAATCCATTTTTCAGCCTTCAATGCCTGACCAGAATTAATCAGATTTTCTGCAAGCATCCGATAGAGCCTGCCAGTTTCCTCTGCTGATCCTTCTAGTAACGCCTTTTCACGAAGTTCAATTGCTTGCGCAAGGATGCGCTCTGCTTTTAAAGGCTGAATAGTATCAAGATAGATTTTGGCCTTCCCTTCTAGCGCCTTGCTTTTCCATTCCATATCACCGTATTTGTCAGCCGTTTGGATAGCGAGGTCATAGCTTGTTTCTGCCTGTTTATATAGGGAACGATAGCGATATACTTCTCCTTCCAAAAATAGCAGGGTACAGTAGCGCATTTTTTCCTGCTGAGGAATTTTGGAAAGACGCTCATTCAAGTTTTTGAGCTTCCCTCTTTCCAGCAGCTGCATGCCCTGCTCATCCATGATGGCTGCGGCTGCATCATATTGCCCGATTTTTTCATAGAAAAATAAAGCCTCTTCCCACTGCCCATTTTTTTCGAAATAGCGGGCGCTGTTCAGCATCAGTTTCCGATAATTCTCTGGCTGGCTGAGCATGAGCCTGTCCTCCAGAAATTCCCGAAACAAGGCATGATAGCGGAATTGATTGTCTCCAACCTGATGGATGAACAAATTTTTCGCGGTCAGCTGCAGAAGCATCTGTAATGAGCCATTCATTCCAAGGACGCTATCACATACATCTGGACTGATTTCTTCAAAGATGCAGGTTTGCTCCAGAAATTGCTGGATCATCGGCGGCTGTTTCGAGAACACCTCGTGCACAAGGTATTGGAATAAATCCTCCAGCGATTTTGAAGGTTCCGTCAAGAGTTGATCCAGACTTTGCAGATGCGGGATTTGCTGCGCGATCATTCCTACAGCAATCACCCATCCTTCCGTTATTTTATAAAGATGTTCAATTTGTTCATCAGTAATTTCAAGCTCATAATACTCGGATAATAATAATTCGATTTCGTCTTGGCCAAATACCAAATCCGTTTTTGAAAGCTCATTCAGTTCATTTTTCACCCTCATTTTAGCGAGGATTTTCCATCCCGGCCTTGTTCTGGTGGATAGGACAAGGTGCAAATGTCCCGGGATATGCTCAAGGAGCTTTTCAATCCAAATATTGATATGGTATGAATGCTCAATCGCATGAAAGTCATCCAGAATGACCGTGATTGGTTCTTCAATTTGAAGGATTTCATTGATGAAGATGGTGCAAAGCATGCTTAGCTCTTCTTCTCTTATGTATCGATCCATATTTTTAATGTAAGAAGACAGTTCATTGCCAAAGGCAGGGAAGACTGTTTGAATGGAGGCAGTCAAGTAAGAGAGGAACGGAAGGATATCATCATCGGATGAGGAAATGGTATACCAGCAGCAGGGTTGGTTCTCATCCTTAACAAACATTGCTAATGCAGTGCTTTTTCCATAGCCGGCACCAGCCTGGATGATCGTCAGTGGTTTTTCAGTAATCGCTTTCATTTTTTTCGAAAATTTTGCACGACGAATCCATTGCTCCTGAAGTGTAGGAACAATCAGCTTTGTTTTGATTAACGGCAATGTCCCCTGCATATAATCTCCGCCTTGTTTTCATAATATTAATACTATTCTAACATAAGGGAAATAAAAAAAGACTCGAAATCTGCCGAGTCCTTCCATTTCTTTTTCCATGCTATTCTAAATAAAAGTCGAACAGCTTCGACTAAAATTTTACGGCCATCTCTTCCAGCGGCCAGTACCGCAAATTAACCTTCCCGACAACCTGATCTACAGAAATGAAACCAAATTGTCTGCTGTCCCAGCTGCCAAGCCTGTTATCTCCCAGGACAAAAAGCTTTCCTTCCGGCACTCTTTTCACGCCTGTCAAGTCTTCCAGCGTAAAGTCTCCCGTCAGATAGCCACCAAGTGATTCTTCCCTGTACTGCTTCAAGAAGGGCTCGTATACCTTCTTTCCATTGACATATAGCCGATCCTCCCGGTATTCAATTTTCTCTCCCGGAAGGCCAATGACTCGCTTTACAAAGTCTTCTTTTTCATTTGCATGAAAGACAATGACGTCGAAACGTTCTAGTTCATCAACATCATCCCCGAATTTATTGACCACAACCTTATTGCCTTCCTCCAGAGTCGGAAGCATTGATTCCCCTTCGACTACATAATTTGAAAAAAAGAAAATCCTGATAAATGCGAAAATGATAATCCCCAAAGCAAAAGCTTTGATCCACTCGATACCCTCTTTTTTAATGCTCTCTTTCATGCGCTTCCTCACCACCATCATATGCTGTTTTTCTTAAACTCCTGGTTCCCCGTGTCTTTACTATCACTCGGAAAGAAACTCTTGTTTATTTTTGCTATCAAATACTTTTGAATAGGACCTGTACGTAAATATAAGGGAACAAGATTATTTACAGAAAACAGCTATCTATGTGTATACAATCATTAGGCGTTTTAAATTATTCTGTAGATTTCCACTTCAGGTACTTCTATAAGGACTGGTTTGATTATCGAACTTTATCATCTTTTCCCACACTCGTATTCATTTTTACTTCAATTCTTTTCCCGATATACCAAAGAATAGCGATGATCACAAGGACAATGGCAGTCCGGAATGGGTTCGTGATTAAAGAGCGGAGATCATATCCGACAAAACTTATTGTGAAAATCATCACCATCTTGCCAGCGATAACTGCCAGCATATACTGAGCCATGCTTATTTTCGACATGCCGGCAACAATATTTACGAGTGCAGATGGTGTGAACGGAAAGCAAAGCATCAGGAAAATCGGGCCAAACCCATGGCGCTCAATCCAGTTCATTCCCTTTTGGACCTTTGAATGACGCTGTAAAAAACGCAGTGCCCTACCCTGTCCATAATTCCTAAAAATCAAAAATACAATCAAAGCACCCAGCACCGCGCCGATCCAGGAAAATAGAAAACCGAGCCAAAGGCCAAAAGCATTTGCATTGGCCATGACAAATAAAAACAATGGCAAAAAAGGAAGGAATGCTTCCAGCATCGGGAGCAATATTCCCGGGATCGGTCCAAATGACCGATATTGCCTGAGAAGGTCCATAATATTTTCGATTGTAAACCATTCTTTCAATAATTCAAAATCCATGGAAGTCTCCTTGTCCAATAGCTCTGCAGGCTAAAGCTCAGCCTTGTGCCATTCATTCTTTGGCTTGCTTTCCATTACTGCAGAGCTTCACCAAACAATCTTATTTCATAAATACCTCATTGAAATTATTGTACACATCTTACCAATGAATGAGAACTTTCTAACATCATTCATTTATTTTGCTAAAAATTCCTGAAGCGCTTGCCTGTTTTCTTCAAGGTTGATCGCCAGCACAGCACCTGCTCCTTCGACCCTTTGATTTTCGTAAGAGCCTTCAACCGGGATTCTCATCGTATCGATATTCCGATTATCCTTGGATAGGAAACCTTTTCCCATAAACAAGATATCCCCTGTATCCATATTCGTATTCACAAATGGCATTACTACACCAACAAGCTTTGGAAGCTTAGGAAGGGTTTGAAAACTGGCGAACTGTTTGCCCACTTCCTTAATGACGCTCTGCTGGCGTTCTACCCGCCCAAAATCACCGACTGCATCATGACGGAACCGCACATAACCTAATAAATGCTTCCCATCCAGCTTCTGTAATCCCGGCTCCAGTGTGACTCCAATGTTTTCTGACATCCTCTTTTCAACGTTTACTTCAACACCGTCTGGGAAAGCTTCATCCACCACGCGGACAAATCCTTCAAAATCGACGATTGCATAGTACTGGAGATCAATATCGAAGTTCTCCTTAATTGTTTGCCTAAGCAATTCAGGTCCGCCTAAAGCAAATGCGGCATTAATCTTATTGTCACCATAGCCCGGAATGCTGATATACGTATCCCTCATAATGGACGTCAGCTTATAGGTGCCTTTATCCGGATTATAGCTTGCAATCATAATTGTATCTGCACGCGACTTCTCTTTTCCTCTGGCATCACTGCCAAGCAATAGAATGTTGGTGGCACCATTTCGGTCTCTTTCACCATTGAATTCATATTCCTGTTTATTTTGCTCAGCTGTCTTGGCTGAATCACTTACACCTGCTCTAAATTGAAAATAGGAATAAACAGCCAAAGCACCGATGAGAAGAAACAGCAAGAAAAAGACCCCTGACCATCTGATTCTTTTCTTCTTTTTATTACGCTGGGTTCTTTCATATCTCATGTTAAAATTCCTTCCAAAATTAGTTTTTAATATAATCGACTTATTTTTTTCTCAAATAGTTACTGATCATCTTATTTTCCTTCTTTCTCTATAACATTAAACTTCTCCGAAGAAAATTTCAAAAAAATAAACCCACAGTAGGGATTACTGTGGGTTTCAAACGTATAGGCTCTTTAAC
>NZ_JBAVFI010000046.1:0-2610 GCF_049588175.1 Mesobacillus sp. | reverse complement strand
GGTTGGTAGAATGCTCGAGATATTTAAAAGCAATGAAGCGAGGCAGCTGGAATCGGTAGCGGAGATTTCAAAAGGCTGCTGGGTGAACATGGTACACCCTATTGAAGAAGAAATCACAAGGGTAGCTAATGAAACTGGTATTGCCATTGATTTCATCCGTGACGCACTTGATGATGAAGAGCGGCCGAGGATCGAAAAGGAAGATGGCAATGTTTACATCATTGTCGACTATCCATACATTACACACGATGAATCTGGATTTCCAATTTACGAAACGATCCCAGTCGGAATCGTCCTGACTACAGGCTGCATTATTACAGTATCCTTAAAAGAGACTCCGGTACTGAATGAATTTAGAAGCAATAGAGTGAAGGAATTCTTCACATTCAAAAAGACAAGGTTTGCGCTGCAGATTCTATATGTCATATCCATCTATTATTTGCGCTATTTGAAACAAATCAATAAAAAGACCAATGAAATAGAGCGAGAGCTCCATCAGTCAATGAAGAATAAAGAACTGTATGCGTTCCTCGCACTGGAAAAAAGTCTTGTGTACTTTACGACTTCCTTGAAGTCAAATAAAGTGGTATTGGCGAAAATCATGCGTTTCAATTACTTAAAGATGTATGAAGAAGATAAAGATTTGCTTGAAGATGTCATTATTGAAAATACACAGGCGATTGAAATGGCTGAAACTTACAGCTCCATTTTAAGCGGAATGATGGATGCGTTTGCTTCTATCATTTCAAACAATCTCAACATGGTCATGAAATTTTTGACATCCATTACGATTATTCTTTCTTTCCCGACCATGGTTGCCAGTTTTTATGGCATGAATGTCGACTTGCCATACCAGCATCACCCATTGGCTTTCATCTTTGCACTCAGCCTTGCAGTTTTCCTTGCTGGCTTAACTGCATTTGTGTTTTGGAAGAAAAGATATTTTTAACACTAAGCAGCGCTTGGACATACTTGTCCAGGCGTTTTTTAGTCTAAAAACCTCTCTATTCACATATTCTTTTGGTAAGCAAAATGATTAGGGTGATGCGATGAGTGCCATTTTATTGAATATTTATAAGAAGATGGTGAGCGGAATAATCATCATTGTCTGTACCTTGAGTTTATTTCTTCTAGCTGGATTAATTTCATCTTCGAATATTACTTTTTTTAAATTCAAGGTAAATGGAAATATCGGAGCCGATATTTTCATTAGGATCATCAGCTATGAAAACCCATTGATTGGACATGCATTAACAGGGTCCAATCCCGATTTCTCTGTCACTTCAACCGGTTTCAAGCTTATTACGAATATAGAGATGAATGACCTGAGGAGCCTGGTTAGAAGTGAAATTCCTGGGTTCATGGCTTTTGATTCGAGCTTCCTGATTGCCGATGAAGGGGTTGATTTTACAGATATACCGATAGAATCGGCTCCACCGATGGATGTTTTGCTGCAGGAAAGAAACATGGCAGCTAATGAACTGAAGGAACTCAACAGCGGCAATGGACCAACTGGAGCTCCCCCATCTGAAAAATCCGTCTTCATCTATCACACACATAGCTGGGAATCCTATTTGCCATTGCTCGGGCTAGAAGGAGTAGAGAATGAGAACGATGCGGTGGATGGAAAAACAAATATTACGATAGTTGGAGAGCTGCTAGGGAAGGAGCTGGAGAGAAGGGGAATAGGTGCAACTGTAGATAAGACAAATATTGGCCAGGAACTTAATAAAAGGGGATGGCTTTCCCCGAAATCTTATGATGTCTCCCGAACTTTAGTTAAAAGCGCGATGGCTGGTAACGATCACCTAGAATATTTCATCGACCTGCACCGTGACTCTTTCAGAAAAGACTCCACAACGGCAATAATCAACAATAAACCATATGCAAAACTTGTTTTTGTCATAGGGGAAGAAAATAAAAACTTTCAGCGAAACGTAAAATTCGCCAATGAATTGCATCAGTTTTTGAATAAAAATTATCCTGGCATAAGCAAGGGAGTTTTGCCTAAAAAAGGGATCGGTGTAGACGGAGTTTACAATCAGGACCTAAGCGGAAACTCATTAGTTGTCGAAGTAGGCGGTGTAGATAATAATATGAAGGAGTTAAAAAATACAGTAGAAGCATTAGCAGAAGCAATCAGCCAACTCTATTGGAAGGCTGAAAAAGTAAATGGCTAATAACCATGAAAAGTATTTTTGGCTGTTTTGGATGAGTGCAACTACATTTATGTCCTATTTATTTTTGTCTCTGACAGGTACGATTGCTTTTTTCCTGGCAGGCCTTGCAATGGTCTGTATAAGCCTGATTGATGACTATTTAGAAATGAACGAGGATGGAACGAGAGAATAAATTACAACAAAAAACCATTGAGGTGCCTATTAGTCACCTGCAATGGTTTTTCATTTTTTGAGAGGAAAGTAGAATATTCACGTCGAGAATTGTCAAACTCCAGTGCTTGTCGGGGCTGACCAAGGCGCTTGCACTTTTCTTATTTCTATTTAAACCAGCCCTTTTTCCTGAACCATAAAAACATTGCAAGACCAATGAAGGACATTGTGAACAAAGCTCCGAAATAGCCATATTGCCAATTGAGTTCCGGCATGTTAA
>NZ_JBAVFI010000045.1:0-1739 GCF_049588175.1 Mesobacillus sp. | reverse complement strand
GCCTTAAGTCTTATACGAAAATCTGTCTCTGGCTCATTATGAAACTTCCTTTCTAGGGATAAAATGGAAACATCTTAATGGAATGTTAAATTAATCTAATTTTAACTTAGGGGTAATTACCAGATTAGGTATTTTTACCTACGTAGGTGTGTATGATTTGTCTTTGAGTGCATAAAATAGAAATTTTTCACATTCCTATTTCACGAAAATATCAGGAGGTTTTTATGGGATTATTAAAATTTATTGTGCAAAGAAAAATCTTGATCAGTTTAATGGTTGTATTAGTTTTATTGATTGGAAGCTTCGCAGTAATCAAACTCGATAAGGAATTGCTTCCTTCCATGGAAATGGACGGTGCTTATGTTGAAATTAACGCCGGGGAAATGCCTGCAATTGAAGTTGAACGCACGATAACGACCCCTCTCGAAAAAAAGATCCTTGGTCTTGAGGGCGTTGAAGATATCGAGACGAACAGCAGCATTGGCCGCAGCTCCTTCCAGCTGACATTTGAGCGTGGCCGCGGAGAAGACTTATTCAAGGAAGTAGAATCAATCGTCAATTCCTCTACTGCAGAACTTCCTGGAGTGAAGGACGTTGCAGCAGGTCAGTATGGCACAAACCAGAGCTATGAATTTTTCATGGATGTTTCTGGTACCGATATGGAGAAAATGACCGCTTTTGCTAAGGACGTACTTGAACCTAGGTTAGAAGATTTACCTGAAGTTCGCGATGTTTCCATAACCGGTATTGTTGAACATGAAGTTTCGATTGAACTGAACCGCGATGAGATTGTGAAAAAGGGGCTGTATGTCCAGCAAGTAATCGGCGCCATCCAGCAGGTAAATACGGAAGCAACAATTGGCCAGCTAGGTGATGAAAATCATTCTCCCTCGGTAAGATGGAATACAAAGCTGGCATCGGTTGAAGATGTAAAAGAACTAAAAATCCCGACGCAGGCTGGTTTTATTAAGTTAGCTGATCTTGCAGAGGTCTCACTAAAACCAGTTGAAAGCTCGTCTTCTGTCTGGAAAAATGGATCGAAGGATTTCGTCTTCGTCCAGGTTGGCCGTGTATCGGATGCCACTCAGATTGAGATGGCCGAAGCAGTCCGTGCTGAAATAAAAAAAATCCGTGAAGATGATCTGATTAAAGGCTTTGAATTGAATGAAATGGTGGCGCAAGCTGATTATGTTAAGGAATCGATTGACGGTCTCACAAGCAATATCCTTATCGGGGGAGGTATTGCGGTTGTCGTACTTCTGCTTTTCTTGAGGAATATCCGTGCTACGCTGATCGTTGGACTATCCATTCCTACCTCCGTCTTGCTTACTTTTGCAGCGATGTGGATGTTCGGCTACAGCTTCAATATTTTAACCTTGATTGGCCTTGGACTTGGAATCGGCATGATGGTCGACTCCTCGATTGTTATTCTTGAATCTATTTACCGCAAAAAAGAACGTGGATTATCAAATTTTGAGTCTGTGATCGAAGGAACAAAAGAAGTTTCAGCAGCGGTGTTTGCATCCATGCTGACAACGATTGTTGTGTTCCTGCCAATCGGCTTGCTTGGCGGCGAAATGGGCCAGTTCATGATCATGCTGTCTGCAGTCGTTGCCATTACATTGATTAGCTCAGTGATCGTCGCTTTTACCCTGATTCCTTCATTATCTGAGAAATTCTTAAAGCTGAACAAGCAGGAAAAAGCTAAGAAAGACGGTCCATTGCTTCGTGCATACAGC
>NZ_JBAVFI010000044.1:0-17472 GCF_049588175.1 Mesobacillus sp. | reverse complement strand
TGAGTACACTTTGCTTGACTCAATCATACTCGAGGGTCTCGCCGAGCATGCGGTTGCAAAAAATTGCGGTGAAGAATATACCGGAGATTGGAGTCGGCGATATTCGACAGAAGAACTTGCTGAATTTTGGAAAAAAGATCTTGCAGAAAAACTTGATATTACAAGAAAAGACAAACAGCACGACCAAATTTTATTTGGGGTGGGAAGCAGGCCAAGGCTTTTAGGATATGCCATGGGATATGAAATCGTAAAACAATTCAAGCAGCATAAAAACTTTACTGAAAAAGCTTCCTTCAAAATACCTTCCGATAAATTTACAAAGTTGCTAAAATTTTAACAATTTTCGAAAAACGTAAAAACCCCATTATACCGGGGTTTTTTATTATTTTTGAAAAATAATAAATTTCCCAATTGAAAAAAAAGTATTGCAATTGTAATAAATCTGTAATAACATTTTATTAAAATATATAGAATTTGCAGAATATTTTATTATTTAAAATGTGAGAAGGTGTCCCAAATGAGCAATTATTCGATACATAAAGAAACGCCTTTACTAGAGGTGAAAAACCTGGAAACAGCCTTTTCGATAGACGGTCAATACTACAATGCTGTTGATAAGGTTTCTTTTAATGTCAAACCACGGCAGATTGTCGGGATTGTTGGCGAATCTGGGTGCGGGAAATCTGTAATGAGTCTTTCGGTTATGCAGCTGCTGCCTAAAGGTGTCGGTAAAATCAGATCTGGTGAAATCCTTTTTGAAGGAACTCATTTAGAACAAATGTCCGAAAAGGAAATGAACAAAATTCGCGGTAAGGATATCTCAATGATTTTCCAAGAACCGATGACATCCATGAATCCGGTATTCACGATTGGTTTCCAGCTTCAAGAGGTCCTTTTCAACCACACAAAAATAACGAAAGCTGAAGCAAGGCAAAAGAGTATCGCCCTTTTGAAGAGCGTTGGGATTTCACGCCCCGAGAAAATCGTGGATGAATATCCTCACCAGCTATCCGGCGGTATGAGACAAAGGGTCATGATCGCGATGGCAATTGCCAACCAGCCAAAGCTGTTAATAGCAGATGAGCCTACTACTGCATTGGATGTTACGGTACAAGCCCAGATTCTTGAGCTGCTCAAGAGTATCCAGGAAGTAAATGATATGTCGGTCATCCTAATCACTCATGACCTTGGTGTCGTAGCTGAGATGTGCGATGAAGTAATTGTTATGTATGCTGGCAGAATCGTTGAGCGTGCAGATGTTGAAACACTTTTCTATAACCCTAAACATCCTTATACAGAGCTGATGATGGGTGCCATCCCTAAAATGGATGAAGAAAAAGAAGAATTAAGCTCAATCAAGGGAATAGTCCCATCACTTAAAAACATGCCAGCAACCGGTTGCAGATTCGCAAATCGCTGCCCGAAAGCACTGCCAGAGTGTTCAAGCATTACTCCGCTGCTGGGTGAGGTCGAAACGGGACATGACGTGGCGTGCATTCTATATGAAGCAAGTATGCCAAGAGAAGGAGTTAAGGCATAATGAGCAATGCGAGTTTAGTAGATAAAGAGAATTTGCTGGAAATCAAGAACCTGAAAACCTACTATCCCGTAAAAGGTGGTTTCTTCCGCCGCACGATCGGAAATGTAAAGGCAGTCGATGATGTATCATTCGAAATTAAAAAGGGTGAAACATTAGGACTGGTTGGTGAATCAGGCTGCGGTAAATCAACTACAGGCAGAACGATCATCCGTCTGTTAAACGCAACTGAAGGTGAAATCTTGTTTGATGGCAAAGACATCACGAAATTAAGAGGAAAGTCGCTGCAATCAATCCGCCAGGATATCCAAATGGTGTTCCAGGATCCATACGCTTCATTGAATCCAATGCAAATGGTCGGCGATATCGTCGCTGAACCAATCAAGAACTTTAAAAACGTCAGCACGAAGGATTTAAAAGATGAAGTAATGGATTTACTGACAAAGGTTGGACTTCCGGAGGATGCCTATTACAAATATGCTCATGAATTTTCTGGAGGCCAGAGGCAGAGGATCGGCATCGCCCGTGCACTTGCCCTGAGGCCAAAGTTGATCATTGCTGATGAGCCGGTATCCGCACTGGACGTTTCAGTACAGTCGCAGGTTCTTAATTTATTGAAGGAGCTTCAAAAGGAATTTGATTTAACCTTTTTATTTATCGCTCATGACCTTAGTGTCGTTAAGCATATGAGTGACCGGATCGGTGTAATGTACCTCGGCAATATGGTAGAAATTGCTGATCGCAACAGCATGTATGCTGAACCGCTCCACCCATATACTCAGGCTTTGATTTCTGCTATTCCTATGCCGGACCCGCGCAGGAAAAAGGAAAGGATCGTTCTTGAAGGAGATGTTCCAAGTCCAATGAACCCTCCTACTGGATGTCCATTCCATCCGCGCTGCCCAGCAGCGATGGCGGAGTGTTCTCAAGTAAAGCCAGCTTTAAAGGAGGTGAAGCCAGGACACCAGGTTGCTTGCCATCTATACTAGGGTACAATTTTTTTACCAAATAAAAAATGAAAAACGGGGGGAAAACCATGAAGAAACCTTTGCTATGGCTTGCCATGCTTGTACTGGTTTTATCAACATTCCTTGCTGCGTGCAGCGGAGGAGACAAAGAAAAGACAACTACTGAACCAAAAGACGATGACAAAGGAACAACTGCAGAAGGCCAGCCACAAGATGGCGGTACACTTGTTTACGCTTTGGATTCTGAATTCAAAGGCCTATTAAACTGGAACTTCTACGATGCTGACGGAGACGATGATATCATTGCTTTCTTCGACGATGCATTAATCGACTATGATGAAAACCTTAAAGCAGTACCAGGTATCGCTAGCTGGACTACTGATGATAACAAAACTTTCACTTTCACATTTGAAAAAGGCGTAAAATGGCACAATGGCGAAGAACTTACAGTTAATGACTGGGTATTCGCAATCGAAACAATCGCTACTCTTGGTGGAGAACACCAGCGCTGGTCAAACGTTAACACTATCGAAGGTGTTAAAGAATTCAATGAAAAGAAAGCCGACAAGATCTCTGGTCTTGAAGTAGTAGATGACTATACTTTAAAGATCACTTTTGACAAAGCACGCGTTAACAACCTTGAAAACGTTTGGTCTTACCCGCTTTCAAGAAAAGAATTTGAAGGAATCGCTCCTAAAGACATGGCTGCTTCTGAGCAAGTTCGCACTAAGCCTGTAGGAACTGGTCCATTCAAAGTTACAAAAGTTGTTCCTGGTGAATCAGTAGAACTTACAAGAAATGAAGACTACTGGAGAGGCAAGCCTCACTTAGAGAAAATCATCGTTAAAGTTATCGACAGCTCTCTAACAACTGGAGAACTTAAGAATGGAACTCTTGACATGACTCCATTCCACCCAACAGTACTTCCTGAAATCGAAGCATTAGATAACGTGGATGTTGTAAGATTCCCTGGCTTATCTTACTACTATGTAGGTTTCAAATTAGGTAAATACGATGGCAAGAAAAACGTAATGAACATTGACAAGTATGCTAGCAAAGATCTTCGTCAAGCTATGCTTTACGCTATCAACCGTGAGGAGTGGGTAAAAGCATTCTTCAGCGGACTTGGAAAGCCACTAGATCGCCCAATCCCATCTGCACACTGGATTGCTGCTGATAACAAAGATATGCCTAATCAATACTCATATGATCCAGAAAAAGCAAAAGAACTATTAGACAAAGCTGGTTATGTTGATAAAGACGGAGACGGCTTCCGTGAAGATCCAAAAGGCGAAAAATTCGTTGTTAAGTTCTCTCACTATGCTACAGGTAACCCAACTTTCGAAGCACGTGCAAAAGCTTTGACTCAGTACTGGGAAGAAGTTGGCTTGAAATCTGAGCTTCAAATGACTGACGTTAACCTTTACTATGATCAAATCGAAAAAGACGATCCAGCTCTAGAAGTATTCTATGGCGGCTGGGGAACTGGCGCTGACCCAGATCCACTTCCACTATGGGGCACTGAGTCTGTATGGAATTACCCTCGTTGGGTAAATGAAGATGCAGAAAAGCTTCTTCAAGACGCTGTTGATATCAGTGTTGTTGGAACTGATACTGAAAAGCGTAAGCAGCTATACGCTGACTGGCAGAAGATCTTCAACGAAGAGGTGCCAGCACTTCCAATCGCTGAACTAGAAGAAGTAATCGCTGTTTCTAAGCGTGTACAAGGTGTTAAATTTGATGTTTCTGGTTCGAATTCATCTCACGAATGGTGGATTAAGCAATAATAAGAACCACTTATTCAGTTAAGGAGAATGCATATGCTTAAGTACAGTTTACGACGCATCCTCGGCATGATCCCTATGCTTTTCCTTATCTCTATAGTAGTGTTTTCCCTGGCGAAACTTATGCCAGGGGATTCACTCAGTGGAGAAATCGATCCGAACAATACGGATCCGGCATACATAGCAGAGATGCGCGAGAAGCTCGGATATAATGACCCTATTCACGAGCAATATTTAACATGGATTACGAACTTTATGCAGGGTGAATTTGGAAAGTCTACGCGTTATAAGATTCCTGCAAGTGAAATCATTGGAGAACGTTTGCCTAATACTATTTTTCTAGGATTCACAAGTATTGTCATAACTTATATCCTTGCATTTATCATGGGGATATACTCAGGCAGAAAGCCATATTCACTTGGAGATAATGCCATTAGTACCGCAAACTATATAGGGCTGGCACTTCCTTCATTTGTCGCCGGAGTGTTCGCAATCTATTTCTTTTCGTTTAATTTAGGCTGGTTCCCATCAAACGGGTCGGTTGATATTTCTACAACTGAAGGAACAACAGGATACTGGTTCAGCAGGCTGCATCACGTATTCTTACCTGCACTAGTTTTAGGATTATTAAGTACTGCAAGCTATACGCAATTTTTGCGTAATGACATTATAGAAAACAGCCGAAAAGATTATGTAAGAACAGCAAGAGCCAAAGGAACAGTTGAGAGCAAGATTTACAATCAGCATATTTTGCGGAATTCAATCATCCCTCTTATTACTTTCCTTGGATTTGATATCGTAGCATTGGTCGGTGGTGCAATCATCACTGAAACAATCTTTACTTATCCTGGAATTGGACAATTGTTCTTAAACTCAGTTTCCCAGAGAGATTATCCGGTACTGATGACTTTAACAATGATGTTCTCATTCTTGACTTTGTTTGGTAACCTGGTTGCCGATATACTTTATGGAGTTGTTGATCCAAGGATCAGGCTTGATTAAGGAGGATGGCTATGGAAATTTCAACAGCAAAAAACACACAGATCAACCTTAAGCCAGAAAAAGGCTTGTCTCCATGGGCCATCGCTCGCAAAAAATTTGTTAAAAACAAATTGGCAATGACAAGCTTGATCTTTTTGATCATTGTTTCGATCGTATCGTTTCTGGCCCCTTATATTACAACAATTGATATCACGAAAATCAATATAGGTTCCATGTCACTTTCGCCATCATCTGAACATTGGCTCGGCACTGATAAAAGTGGACGTGATGTCTTTACGAGACTTTTATACGGCGGCAGAGTTTCATTGCTAGTAGGTATCAGTTGTACCTTATTCGTTATCTTTTTTGGAACAATTGTTGGTTCAATCGCTGGATATTTCGGTGGTTTGGTAGACAGCATGTTGATGAGGTTTACAGACTTCGTCCTTAACTTTCCTTTCTTAGTATTCGTTATCGTTTTGGGGACAATTTTCTATGGAAAATTGAATGGATTAGCAATATTAATTATTGTAATCAGCCTACTAAGCTGGGGCGGTGTTGCAAGGATCGTGCGAAGCAAAATTTTAGCTGAGAAAGAGAATGAATACATTCTTGCTGCCATTTCAATCGGCTGCTCTCCTTTTAAAGTTATTATTAAGCACTTGCTGCCAAATGTACTTTCAACAATTATTGTACAAGCAACAATCCTGTTTGCTTCAATGATTGTCGCGGAATCAGGATTAAGTTACCTTGGTTTCGGTGTACCATCTGAAATACCAAGCTGGGGAAATATGCTTTCATTCGCAAATGAACCAGACGTTCTACAAGGAAAACCGTGGATCTGGATCCCGCCGGCTCTTGCCATTACCCTGACAATCCTCTCCATCAACTTCATTGGTGAAGGATTGAAAGACGCGTTGAATCCAAGATCACGCCGTTAAAAAATCTACCATACAAAGGTAGATTTTTTATTTTGGTTTAAATGGATGCTGATAAATAAGTCAAGCTTCATATTTTCATAAGAGGGGAGAGGTCGTAGACTCTTCCTTTTTTTGCGCCCTGGTGGGGGAGCTTTAGGGAAACTAACAAATCAGATGCCATTTTAACCTTAGAGTCAGGAATATGAAGAAAAGTACGGAAATGTGACAAAGTAATGGTCTGGCTAAATATAAGGGAGTAATCTGTTATAGCTGAAATATGGGCATCCTTAGATTTACAGCCGCACTTATTGCAAACCCATTTTCCATGCTGCCTATTCATTGGTATTGCAAAACAAGAAGGGCATTGAACTCCTGGCTTTATGTCAATAGGGTCAATGGAATATACTGAAAGGATTTTAGGGAGGAGGGGAGTATGATATTTCAGGAGTTGTTTGCCAATTTTTTTGATTTCTTTTAATGTTAGATTTTCAGTGGTATATCGTTTCTCAAACTCAATTAACCTTTCATAAAGCTGATCAGAATGTAGTAATCTTCTATTTTTATCTGTGCTGTTTCCATTTGTTTTTATCACTGTTGTGGAGTGTGCAATGACAACTAAATATTCTATAGGAATTGATCCCAACTTGTTATCGATCAGCCATTGGGATAAAAGTCGCTTGTGTTTGCGAACCTGAGTAATGGGATCGCGCATTCCTTCTTCTTTATCATTAAAAGTTCGAATACATTGTTCTCGGTTAAAGTCGAACAAAACAGTTCCTGAAATGTTTTTGGAATCAATAATGAAGGAAACCTTTGGAGATAGAAGGAGGGTATCAATTTGAAAAAAGTGACCATTTTGCAGGAGTCTAAGATCATTTAAAATTAAGTACTTTTCATTAGGAAGAAAGCTTAATTGATAATCTAATTCCTTTTCGCCACGAATACCTGCAGACATTTTCCTATGGTTCTCCTGAATAACAGAGAATTTTGGATGTGAGCCATCAAGCCGTCTTATAATTGCCTCTTCTGCTCTGAATTTAAGCGGTATTTTCCTTTCTTTATAGAACAATTCATTCACTCCTTAGTACGATATACCACTACAATTCTATGTTTGCTGATGAATTCCTTTTTAACAGCTGGATTGTTGAAAAATTGCCTTTATTTAAATGGATAGTCCATGAGTTATTCCGGAAATTTTTCTTATATTCCGGAAAAGTCTCAATTTATTCCGGAAAATTAAAATATATTCCGGAAAATGTATCTTATTTTCCGGAAATCCAAAATATATTCGTAATTACTCTAAGCAGGCCATTAATTAAAGATCCACAGTACTGTCCACCCGCCCCCAATCATATAAATGTAAAAATGGACAGGCAAGGGTGAAAGCAATGTACAACATTAATAATGAGATGGGTATTAAAAATGATGTATAGATTAATCCTGTTAACCATTGGTTTTAGTATAGCGGTGTCTGGTGGAATCAGTACAATTGCTTATTTGAACATGATTATTGCGGGACATGGTTTTGTTGAGTATTTGAACTTCATATCAAAGAGAGTGGAGTGCTATCTGCTTCCTGTTGGGATAGCTATCATCTGGTTGAGTATATATTGGCCCCATCATATTGAAGAAAATTGATCTTCCTAATAAGGAATAATATTACTTAGTGCTGCCCATACTGATGGACAAACAGTTTCTTGAAGTGAGGGGTTAAAATCATGTTGTATCTTCATGATGTCTGGGTAAATTGGTTCGAAGGGGAAGAGAACGGCTATAATGTCTGCCATTTTCATGAATGGCGGAAAGATGACGGGGTTGAGCTTCTTGACCAGGTTCCTCTTCTGAAAATTGACCATCTGCTATTTAATTATATTGAGAATGATTTATCAGAGTTGCCTCAACAGCTTCTGGACGACATATACCGAAAGGCATACTTGAGGAAAAACCATGAGCGCACCCAGCTCGACTACTGTTTTGTCGTTTCTGATGGAACAGGTATCCTCGCGGTTGATACAATTGGCTACAATATTCCCATCCGTAAAAGTCGTTTGATTCCAAGGCAGGAACAGCTAGTATATGAAATGATTGAAAATCAGGATACGATCCAATATGGGTTCAACGACCAAAGCGCCTTGAAGGACTTTCATATTTTGTCTCCCTCTCCAGATCTCATGAAGGGGCTGACAAGAAAGGAAAGGCAATTGAAACAATTGCTTTTCATGGCCATGGATCAATTGAATTCATCTAAAAATGTGGCTGAAGTTCGGTACTGGTTTACTGAATGGAAACCAGAGTTATATGAAGAAATCCTGCAGCATTCGTTCGAAGAAGTATGGGAGCAGCTATTTGAAGAGACAAAATATGGCTGGTCCGGAAAGCATGAAAAATTCTGCGAAAACATAATAAAGGGCCAGGCATTTTTTGAGAAACTTTGGGAAATGGAACATGGTCCAAAGGTAAATTAAGGAGCTGATCAACATCAGCTCCTTTTTTAATGGTGATTAAACATCTAATGAATTCATCTAGTACAAAAATCAAAATCAAAGACTTCATTATCTAAATAAATGGCTGTGTAAAACTTGTCTGTTGATTTCCGCTCCAGGCGCTTCGCTTTCCGGGGGGCGTCAGGTGAGCCTCCTCGTCGCTTTGCTCCTGCGGGGTCTCACCTTGGCCGCTGATCCCCCAGGAGTCTGCGCGCCTTCCGCTCCAATCAACAGGTGCTAAAAAATCAACATTGTACCTTAACACAGCCAAATAAAAAAGAAGCCAACCTAAGTCAGCTTCTTATTTATGCACTCACGTTATCTTCTTTTCCTGCCAAGACCCATTGCGTTTTCCATTTTGCCAAGCATTTTGCTAGCAACACGGTTTGCTTTTTCAGCACCTCGGTCGAGGATTTCATCCAACTCAGGAGAGTCGATTAATTCATAGTACTTTTTCTGAATCGGCTCAATCACATCAACTACAACTTTTGCCAGATCGCCTTTAAAATCTCCGTAACCTTTTCCTTCATATTGTTTTTCAATATCAGCAACAGACATTCCTGAAAGGATTGAATAAATAGAAAGGAGATTTGAAATTCCTGGTTTATCCTCTTTGTCATACTTCACAATTCCTTCAGAATCAGTCACTGCGCTTTTAATTTTCTTTTCGATCTGTTTTGGATCATCCAGCATGGAGATAAAAGCTTTATTATTAGGGTCAGATTTGCTCATTTTTTTCAATGGGTCTTGCAATGACATAACCCTTGCTCCAACCTTGGCAATCCTTACTTCTGGAATCGTAAAAATGTCATTGTATTTTTTGTTGAAGCGCTCAGCCAAATCCCTTGTTAATTCAAGGTGCTGTTTCTGATCCTCACCCACAGGTACAAGATCCGTCCCATAAAGCAGGATATCCGCTGCCATTAAAGGAGGGTATGTTAATAAACCAGCTGATACAGCTTCCTTTCCAGTCGATTTGTCCTTGAATTGAGTCATTCTTTCAAGCTCTCCGATATAAGCGACACATTGCATCATCCAGCCAGCCTGGGCATGTGACGGAACCTCTGACTGTATGAAAAGCGTAACTTTTTCAGGATCAATACCTGAGGCAATATATAAGGCTGCCAGGCTTTTGATGTTTTTGCGAAGCTGCAGCTTCTCTTGCGGTACAGTAATCGCATGCTGGTCAACGATACAGAAATAGCAGTCGTATTCATCTTGCAATTCAGTAAATTGCTTCATAGCACCGATGTAATTGCCAAGAGTAATGGTACCGCTTGGCTGGATGCCGGAAAAAATGGTTTGCATGTAAATTCCTCCTGTTACTTAAAAAAGTATATAAAAAAAGACCATCCATCCCTACATAAAGTAGGGACGAATGGTCCGTGTTGCCACCCTAATTACTCAATAATGAGTCGCTCAGCCCATGTCAGATAAAACATGGTTCCCTTTAACGCAGGGTTTACGCCTGGATCTACTTTGGTTCGAAGCAGGGGCTCGAAAGTCCATTCCACATGCCAGGCTGTTTGTTCACACCAACCACAAACTCTCTGAAAACCTTGAACAAGTGTACTATTCTTTGTCATTGCCTTTAAATACAATTTTATTAACAAGAATTATAATCAATTAAGCAATAAGATGCAAGATACACCAGGAAATTTTTACAGGTAGTAAATCGAAAGCGCTGCAAGCATTAAAACAAAGTCTAAAAGTCCTACGATCAGAATCGGATTAGTATTGATCTTCACCATTTCAGATAAAGGTGTCATTTCATGAATCGATTTGATCTTCTCTCCGTTCTCCTTGCCGGCAAACACAGTCCTGAATGAAAATGATATTGCATCAAAGAATCCAGAAGTTACTGTAAAAACTAGCAAAGAGGTGAAAAGCAGAATACTTGAAATATAAAAAGAACTATTAATATAGTTGAGTAATGAAAAATTTTTGTAGTAGAGAAGTAAGAGAAGGACCACAAATACTTGAGAGCTTATAAAACCTAATAAAATTTTCCCAACACCTTTACTCATTTTACTAATTCTCCCTTAAATTGTTATTTTATAAAAGTGATTTTCCGGAGAAATCATCTAAAAAAACGCAAATATTACAATGGAATTTGTATGCGAAACATTGAACAAATGCTTATAAGTCACCATTATAACACATATATTTCAGGTAATTTATTACTATTGTTTCAATGTTGTAAATTTTTCGCGGAAAAATATTGAACATTTTTTTCAATCTATGTATAATAGGGAATGTAAAAAGTTTTCAGAAAACAACAAAAAAAGAGGGGGCATAACTTTGAAAAAGTCAAAATTTTCATTGCTTTTGGTTCTGACTCTAGTATTCTCTTTATTCCTGTCTGCATGTAGCGGCGGAAAAGATGCTGGAAAAGATGAGCCTAAAGAAGATGACAGTGCAACACCAGCTGAAACATCTGATCTACCACAAGAACTAAGAATGTTGGATTCTTCTGAAATCCCAACAATGGACACTGTACTTGCAGAAGGTTCTACTAGCTTCACATACATAAACAACGTAGGTGAAGGTCTATACCGTCTTGGACAGGACCACAAGCCAGTTCCTGCACTTGCTGATGGCGAACCAAAAATCAGCGACGACAAAACTGTTTACACTTTCACACTTCGTGATTCTAAATGGTCAAACGGAGAGCCTGTAACAGCTCAAGATTTCGTGTATGCTTGGCAGCGCGCAATCGATCCTAAGACTGCTTCTCCATACGGCCCGTACATGATGGGTGGCAAAATCAAGGGTGCTGCAGAAATCACTGAACTTGGTGCTGCTAAGAAGCCTTACGATCTTAACACACTTGGAGTTAAAGCTCTTGATGACAAGACTTTAGAAGTAACACTTGATAAGCCAGTAGTATACTGGGCTGACTTATTCGCTTTCCCAACATTCTATCCGCAAAACCAGAAGTTTGTTGAAGAAAAAGGCGAAGCTTTCGCAAGCAATGCTGAAAACTTACTTTACAACGGTCCTTTCAAGATGACTAAGTGGGAAGGTACTGACGCTACTGAGTGGGTACTTGAAAAGAACGAAAACTATTACAATGCTGATCAAGTTAAACTTGAAAAAATCACTGTAAACGTAGTTAAAGATTCTAACTCTGCTGTAAACGCATTCGAAGCTGGCGAAACAGACATGACTGGATTGCTTTCTTCTGATATCGTTCCACAATACGAAGGCGACGACCGCATGCTTAGCTGGATGGAGCCAACTGTATTCTGGATCAAAATGAACCAAAAGAACAAAGCTCTTGCTAACGTTAATATCCGTAAAGCACTTGCACAAGGTTTCAATAAAGAAGATTTGGCTGCAAGCATCCTTAACAACGGATCTGTAGCTGCAAACTACTTCGTACCAAAAGATTTCGTATCTCTTAACGGAGAAGATTTCCGTGAAAAGAACGGCGACATCGTAACTTTCAATGCTGAAGAAGCTAAGAAAGCTTGGGAAGCTGGACTTAAGGAACTAGGTGTAGATAAATTAGAACTTCGCTACCTTGGTGGAGACACTGAATCAGCTAAGAAAACTGATGCATACATCAAGAACCAATTAGAAACAAATCTTCCTGGCTTGACTATCAATCTTGAGAGTGTTCCTTTCGGAGTACGTCTAGAGCGTGACAACGCAATGGATTATGATCTTCAATTCGCTGGCTGGGGTCCTGACTATGGTAACGCGTTATCATTCACTGACCTATGGATCACTGATGGCGGAAGTAACAGAATGGCTTACTCTAACCCTAAATACGATCAGTTAATCAAGGATGCTCAAGGCAAACTTGCAACTGATGAAAAAGCTCAATGGGAAGCACAGCAAGAAGCTGAAAGAATCATGCTGGGAGAAGATTTCGGTCTAGCTCCAGTTTACCAGCGTGCTGCAAACATCCTATTGAATCCAAATGTTAAAGGTCTTGCGATCTATAACTATGGTCCTGATTATTCATTCCAATGGATAACAATCGAAGAATAGTAACTATAGCAGTTTCTTATTTCAGAGTGTAATAATTCTGAGGATAGAAAGAGAGTATATCTAGATATACTCTCTTTTTCCCTGTACGGCATTTGTCGAATAATAGGGAAAATTGAAATAATATAGGAGGTGCACACATATGGGGAAATACTTACTTAAAAGATTCTTTTATATGTTTTTAACCCTTTTCATTATTGCGTCCTTAACCTTTTTCTTAATGAAAATCATACCAGGTACGCCATTTGCGAGTGCTGCTAAGTTGCCGCCGGCACAGATGGAAATAATGAAAGCAAAGTATGGTTTAGATCAGCCGGTACCAGTACAATATGCGAAGTATATCGGGAACTTGCTGCAAGGTGACCTTGGCATTTCGTTTCAATTTAACAATACGCCAGTAACAGATTTGATGTTCAAGCGTTTGGGACCTTCCGCACAGCTTGGCTTCCAAGCAATGCTAGTAGGTACTCTTATAGGACTCGTACTCGGTATTTTTGCCGCAATCAGGCAAAATAGCTGGGTCGATTACAGTTCCACTTTTTTGGCTGTATTGGGAAAATCCATCCCTAACTTCGTATTTGCCGGTTTATTGCAATACTTCATTGGTGTAAAACTGGGATGGTTCCCTGTTTTATTCTGGAAAGGCCCTGAATATACAGTGCTGCCGACAATTGCGTTGTCTATGTTCCCAATCGCAATCGCCGCGCGTTTTATGAGAACGGAAATGATTGAGGTAATGGGTTCGGATTATATCATGCTCGCTAAAGCGAAAGGTGCAAGTTTCTTTGAGATTGCATTCAAGCATGCTATGAGGAATGCTTTGATTCCACTTGTCACTGTACTTGGCCCTTTGGCTATTTCAATGATGACTGGTTCACTAGTTGTTGAAAAAATCTTTGCAATCCCTGGACTAGGTGAGCAATTCGTAAAATCGATTACAGTTAATGATTACCCTGTTATTATGGGAACAACCATTTTATTTGCTGCATTATTTGTAGTCATCATCCTTGTAGTGGATATTTTATATGGAATCATCGATCCACGCATCAGGCTTTCTGGAGGTAATAAGTAATGGCTGATTTTGAAGCAAAAATTTCACCAGATCGTTTTAGACCGGCGGATATCGATTCGTCTAAAAGCGAGGAGATTAACAAGCCGAGCTTAACCTTTTGGCAGGATGCTTGGATGCGTGTCCGTAAAAATAAGGCAGCTTTAGCAAGTTTGATTGTCATGCTATTACTAGTAGCGATGGCATTTATTGGTCCACTGATTAGCGGGAAAGAATATGATACCCAAAACGTAAGGCATAACAACTTGCCTCCCCGAATCCAGGGTCTTGAAAATATAAGCTGGCTTCCATTTGACGGTGTAAAGGTCAATAATGCTGGTAAAGAAATCAATATGTATGAAATGAAAAAGGTCAAAGAATATTACTGGTTTGGTACAGACGCACTAGGCCGTGACTTATTCACGCGTGTATGGAAGGGAACGCAAATTTCATTGTATATCGCTTTATTAGCAGCGGTAATCGATATGTTAATCGGTGTTGCCTATGGTGCGATTTCAGGCTTTTATGGTGGCAGACTAGACAATGTCATGCAGCGTATTACTGAAGTTTTAGTAGGAATACCGACCATGATTATCGTAATCTTGATGATTCTTGTGCTGAAACCAGGTATTATATCCATTACGGTCGCCTTGACCATTACCGGCTGGGTCGGAATGGCACGTGTCGTCCGTGCTCAGGTATTGAAATTAAAGGAACAGGAATTTGTGCTTGCTTCCAGAACATTAGGAGAATCAGATGGGAAAATCATCTCGAAGCACTTGCTTCCAAACCTTGCCGGAGTGATTATCATCAATACAATGTTCACAATTCCAAATGCCATTTTCTTTGAAGCTTTCTTGAGCTTTATCGGTTTGGGATTACAAGATCCGCTCGCGTCTCTTGGTACATTAATTGATGATGGGTTTAAAGTCCTTAGATTACATCCACATGAAATGATCATTCCAGCTATTATCATCAGCATCATCATGATCACATTTAATATGCTGGCAGACGGATTACGTGACGCGCTTGATCCAAAAATGCGCGATTAATAGGGTAGGTGAATAGTTATGGAAAATATTTTAGAAGTTAAAGATTTAAATATCTCCTTCCATACATTTGCGGGTGAAGTACAAGCGATCCGCGGTGTTAATTTTGAACTTAAAAAGGGAGAGACCCTGGCAATCGTAGGTGAGTCGGGTTCTGGAAAATCAGTAACAACTAAAGCTATCATGAGATTATTGCCTCCAGGAAACTCCGAAATAAAAAGTGGCCAGATTCTATTTGACGGCAAGGACCTGACTAAGCTTACTGACAGACAAATGCAAAAGATACGCGGAAAAGATATTTCGATGATTTTCCAGGATCCGATGACATCATTAAACCCAACGATGCAAGTGGGCAAGCAAATCATGGAGCCGCTTATCAAGCATCAAAACATGAGCAAATCTGGTGCAAAAGAACGTGCATTGCAATTGCTTAAGCTTGTAGGTATTCCAAAACCTGAATTGCGGATTAACCAATATCCACACCAATTCTCAGGTGGTATGAGACAAAGGGTTGTAATTGCAATCGCTTTGGCTTGTAATCCAAAGGTTTTAATTGCCGATGAGCCTACAACAGCACTGGATGTAACGATCCAAGCTCAAATTCTTGAACTTATGAAGGATTTGCAGAATAAAATCGATACTTCGATTATCTTTATCACGCACGACCTTGGCGTTGTGGCTAACGTAGCTGACCGTGTGGCAGTTATGTACGGTGGAAAAATTGTAGAAATCGGCACAGTCGATGAAGTTTTCTACAATCCGCAGCATCCTTACACTTGGGGTTTGATCAGTTCAATGCCAAGCCTGGATGCAAAAGAAGAAGAGCTGTATGCAATCCCTGGTACGCCGCCTAACTTATTGCATCCACCAAAGGGTGATGCATTTGCTCCGCGTAATGAATATGCAATGCAAATCGATTTAGAAGAACAGCCTCCGATGTTTAAGGTTTCTGACACACATTATGCTGCTACATGGCTGTTGCATCCAGATGCTCCTAAAGTAGAACCACCGGCAGCTGTGAAGAGCAGAATGCGGAAATTCATGGGCGTGAAATAACAGTAAGAGGAGGACTGGCTTCATGGAAAATAAAGAAAAGCTTCTTGAAATAAAGAATTTGAAGCAATACTTCAATATGGGTCAAACTAATGAAGTAAGGGCAATAGATGGAGTCTCTTTTGATATTTATAAAGGAGAGACGCTTGGCTTGGTTGGAGAATCCGGTTGTGGTAAGTCTACAACTGGCAGAACAATTATCAGGCTGTATGATGCAACAGATGGAGAAGTAATCTTCAAAGGTGAAAACGTACACGGCAAGAAAAATAAGAAAGACTTAAAGAAATTCAACAGAAGCATGCAGATGATATTCCAGGATCCATACGCATCCTTGAATCCAAGGATGAAGGTTTCTGATGTTATTGCAGAGGGCATCGATATTCATGGTCTCGCAAAAAGTAAACAAGAAAGAATGGAAATGGTATATAGCTTGCTTGAAACGGTCGGCTTAAATAGAGAACATGCCAATCGTTATCCGCATGAGTTCTCAGGCGGACAAAGGCAGCGTATCGGCATTGCACGTGCACTTGCTGTACAGCCAGAATTTATTATTGCAGATGAACCTATTTCCGCGCTAGATGTTTCTATCCAGGCACAAGTAGTAAACCTGATGAAGAAACTGCAACGTGAAAAAGGGTTAACATACTTGTTTATTGCACATGACCTTTCAATGGTTAAATACATCAGCGACAGAATTGGAGTTATGTATTTCGGAAAGCTTGTCGAATTAGCTCCTGCAGAAGACCTTTATAATAATCCACTGCATCCTTATACTCAATCGTTACTATCAGCGATTCCGCTTCCAGATCCTGAATCTGAACGCACGCGTCGCCGTAAAACATACGATATAAACATACACGCGTATGCTGATAACGAAGAAGTTAAAATGCGTGAAGTCTCCGCTGGACATTATGTGTATTGTTCAGAAAAAGAATTAAAACAATATCAGCAGCAATACGTAAAATAATTTTGACGATCTCATTATTTGAGATCGTTTTTTTTTACAGATAAAAAAGATAAAATGCACTTCGAGAAATGTCCAGTTCGAGCGACAAGCCCCTCGGGTCATAAGCCGTCCCGCTGAGGTGGCTGGGAAACTGTCTTCCCGCGGTTCGTCTTATGCCTGTCGTGGCTGACCAAGGCGCATGCGCTTTGTGTTCTTCATCGGAAAGATATTCCAATTAGAAATATGAAACTATAATATGTAAAAGTGTCGAAAGTGGGTAAAATAGATTCATAGATAAGAATCTAGGATTCATATATTATAAGAACCGGTTGTGCCAAATTTAAAAGGAGAGATGATACGTGCAGATAAAAAAAATTGCAGCAGCAGCTTTATTGGCTGCCTCTTTTTCACAAATGAATAGTGAAGTATTTGCTTCCGAAAAAACGCATAGTACTGTAAAGCTGCCAATAAGAGAACATGAATCATTTATTAGAAAAATCCCTGACCAGATGCCAAGATTTACATTCGATTCTGGTTACGAATTCACGTATCCGGATGCTGTAAGGGGAATTTATGTGACAGGCCATTCAGCTGGCGGAGACAAGTTTAATCAACTTACTAATCTTATAGATAAGACAGATTTAAATGCTATGGTAATTGATATAAAAGACGACCATGGATACCTTACATACCAACCAGAAGAAACA
>NZ_JBAVFI010000043.1:0-2472 GCF_049588175.1 Mesobacillus sp. | reverse complement strand
GGTGAACGAGGAAATCATTAAGGTTGAGGATAAAAGTATTGAGGTTTTTCTAAAAAGCTTAATCGATTATGCCGGACTATTTCCACCAGCACGTTTACCGCTTGATGAGGCAATCAATAATTATATCTCATATAAAGAAAGTGCAGACTCTTGGATGCTTGGCACCTTTATTATTCCCGCTGGCTCATTAGAGGAGCTTGAGTTAGCGCTAACTAAATTACCTTCTGAAGTACCCCTGCTTTTATCCGTTACGGGAATGAAGCATGATCAATTTCATGATTGTGTAATTGGTTTTGATGCCGAACTAAAGAAGATTGCTTGTTTCCGTGATAGGTATGGACAAAAAGTACAAATAGACACATTTGAACTTCCAATGCCTCTTGCCGTACCAAAATTAGAGGAACTAGAGCTTCTTTCGGAAATGGCCAAAACTGAAAATCTAAAGCTTTTCACTGAAGTGACAATTCCGGATAGTCATGATTGGGAAGCAAAGCTTTTAGAAACCCTGGATGTATTTGCGGCTCACAATGCCGCCGCCGATCATCCGTTGGGTGTAAAGCTTAGAACAGGCGGGCTAGAGGCCAAGATGTTTCCATCACCAGAGAAGGTGGCTGTTTTTATTAAAGGCTGTGCAGAACGTAAGATGCCGCTGAAGTTTACTGCTGGTTTGCACCACCCTATCAGGATGTATCGGGAGGAAGTGCAAACAAAAATGCATGGCTTTTTAAATGTATTTGCAGCTGGCATTTTCGCATATGCCCATAATCTAGAAAAGGCTACTTTAGTGGAAATTCTAGAAGATGAACAGCCTGTCCACTTCAAATTCAAGGATCAAGAATTATCATGGGAAAATGTAAAAGTAAATGCAGCTGAAATTAGCCGATACAGAAGATTGTTATTCTCATATGGTTCCTGCAGCTTTGATGAGCCATGTGACGAATTGAGAGAATTGAATTTTTTTAAGGAGGCATACCGTTGTTAACATCATTTATAAAAGTAGATCCCAACTCCCATTTCCCAATTCAGAATTTGCCGTATGGAGTTTTTCAGTCGAAAGAAACGCAGGAAGAACCTCGAGTGGGGGTGGCGATTGGTGAGTATGTTTTGGACCTTTCGATCATCGATGAGGCAGGTCATTTTAACAACACAGCCTTGAGCGGCCATAAGGTTTTCCATCAATCTAACCTAAACCGATTCATGGAATTGGGAAAGCAAGCCTGGAAGGACGTTCGTGGGATTATTCAACATCTTTTGACAGAGGATGTGCCGACTCTAAGGGATGATTCATCCTTAAGAATGAAGGCACTAAGGCTTCAAAGCGAGGTGGATATGCTGCTGCCTGTTAAAATCGGAGACTATACCGATTTTTATGCTTCAAAGGAGCATGCTGCTAACGTAGGGACGATGTTCCGTGGCAAGGAGAATGCATTAATGCCGAACTGGACGCACTTACCTGTTGGTTATCACGGACGTGCCAGTTCTGTTGTATTAAGTGGCACGGAAATTATACGGCCACAAGGTCAAATTAAACCACCTGATTCAAACGAACCGATTTTCTCTCCATGCCGGCAATTTGATTTTGAATTAGAGGTTGGCTGCTTTATCGGGTCAGGAAACAAGCTTGGTAACCCAATCCCAGTTGCCAAAGCAGAAGAGCATGTATTCGGCTTAGTATTAGTAAACGACTGGAGCGCACGCGATATTCAAGCCTGGGAGTACCAGCCACTTGGACCTTTCTTAGCAAAAAACTTTGCAACATCCATCTCTCCATGGGTGATTCCGATGGAAGCCATTGAGTCATTCCGGACCTCCGGACCCATACAGGAACCAGAGCCTCTACCTTATTTGAAAACGAATAGGGCTGGCTCTTTTGACATTGAATTAGAGGTTTACCTTAAAGGTGAAAACATGGAAACACCGCAACGGCTGACAACAAGCAACTACCGTTATCTTTATTGGAGCATGGCTCAACAAATTGCCCATCACACGATTACTGGCTGTAATCTCAACCCTGGTGATTTGTTGGCATCTGGCACCATCAGCGGCCGGGAAAGAGAAACAAGGGGAAGTATGCTGGAGCTTGCATGGCGCGGGAATGAACCAATTAAATTGGCCAATGGAGAAGAGCGCATATGGCTAGAGGATGGCGATGAATTAATCATGACCGGATGGTGTCAGGGAGATGGATTCCGAGTGGGTTTCGGAGAAGTAACTGGACGTGTTTTGCC
The DNA here is from genome assembly GCF_049588175.1 of Mesobacillus sp. GTDB lineage: Bacteria > Bacillota > Bacilli > Bacillales > Cytobacillaceae > Mesobacillus. The sequence continues at coordinate 244 of NZ_JBAVFI010000043.1, read as the reverse complement.
TGCTAAGAAGTTAGAAGGGCAGTCTAGTGAATATACGACTATAAAAAGCTAATTGACTTTGATAATGAAAGCAAAGGAGGAATCAACTCTTGCCTTACTATAAAAGTATGGGGAAAATACCAAGGAAAAGGCATACCGTTTTTAAAAAGGAGAACGGGTCGCTTTTTAGGGAACAAGTGATGGGGACTAAAGGGTTTTCCGGTCTTCAATCAATTTTGTACCATCATAACCCGCCTACACAAAT
>NZ_JBAVFI010000042.1:0-4439 GCF_049588175.1 Mesobacillus sp. | reverse complement strand
TCGTAAACAATGGACAGCGGAATATCTTCTCCCTTCAGCCCAAATGAAGGAACCTCCTCAGGAAAAATTACTGTGACTGAATCACCGCTTTTAACCATATACCTGACATTCACCTCTTGGGCGTTTACCGATATTAACCCGCCTTTAAACTTAATGTCTGTAAGTGCCGACCTCGAAATTTCCTTTTCTTTAAGAAATTCCCTTAGCAATTTACCTTGGTCTGAAGCTTCTGCTGTCCATTCAAGGCTGAAGTTATTTGCCATATCGGCTGCTCCATTCTCCATTTGTGTATTCATCTTGATTTATCAAATCTAATCGCTGTCGGATATAAACGAATCGCTGACACGCTTCCAAAATGGAAACGGTCTGAATCTTGCAAAGCGGATTTTTTCATCTGCCACACGGAACTGGATTGATTTAACATCCTTGTGAAGGAGCGTCAAATGGTCTACAGTCACCTGGAAATCTGGCCTGTTAACTGGTTTGAGTGTGCAGGTATGATGGTCTGGCAAGATGAGCGGAGATCCTACAGTCCTGAAAACCCTGTTATTGATGGAAGCCATCTCGGCAACCTGGATCGCTCGCAATGAAGGATGCAGAATCGCCCCACCTAATGCTTTGTTGTATGCAGTACTTCCAGATGGTGTCGATACGCAAAGCCCATCGCCACGGAAGCGTTCAAAGTGCTGTCCTCTGATCTCAACATCCATGACCAGTGTACCTTCCACGGATTTGACCGTTGATTCATTCAGCGCTAGATATCTTGTTTCCCTTCCGCCATGCAGATACCTGATGATTACCTCAAGCAAGGGATATTCGATCACCTGGTAAGGCGTTTTCGCTACCGCGATCACCAATTTCTCTATTTCTTCAGGAACCCAGTCGGCATAAAAACCTAGATGCCCGGTATGTACTCCGATAAAAGCAGTTTTATCCAGTCTGCTGCTGTAACGATGGAACGCGTACAATAGTGTGCCGTCGCCTCCAACCGAGATGCAAATATCCGGCTGGTCTTCATCATATATAAGATCAAAATCTAAAAGATAGGTTCTCATTTTATGCATCAATGTATTTGACCGGGAATCCCCTTTTGAAGTAATCGCAAATTTCATGAGTCCAAACACCCCCGCATATCGGTTTTAATCTATTTCTTCCCATCCTGCTGCATTTCTTTTTTTCTTGTAAAGAAAGCCTGTGCTTCCTGGATTTCTCCTCTGATTGTTGACATTTCTTCATCAAGGCGGAACGCTGCTTCAGCTGCTCGCTGCAGCCTGATTTTTATATCTTCTGGAAAAAGCCCTTTATACTTATAATTCAAAGAATGTTCCACGGTTGCCCAGAAATTCATCGCCAGTGTGCGAATTTGAATCTCGGCAAGAATTTTTCTTTCTCCCCTTATCGTCTGTACCGGATAACGGATCACTACATGGTAGGAGCGGTAACCGCTGGCTTTTTTATTAGATATGTAATTCCGCTCCTCGACGATTTCAAAGTCATTCCGGTTTCTTAACAGTTCAACTACTGTTTTAATATCATCCACGAATTGACACATAATTCTCAGGCCTGCAATATCCTGCATTTCCGTTTCAAGTTTTTCTAATGAAATTTTTTTTTGATTTGCTTTATCGAGGATGCTTGCAATAGGCTTTACCCTTCCTGTTACAAATTCAATCGGGGAATGGTCTGATTGCAGTTCATACTGGCTTCTAATGCCTTTTAGCTTTATTTTTAATTCTTCAACAGCGTGCTTGTAAGGTTCTAAAAATTGATCCCAGTGTTTCACATCGGTCACCTCATCCGGTTCTATTCACGAAAGCCTAAGCGGAGGGTGCGGCAAAAACCTGTTCCACTTTCGCGACCATTTCCTCTCCATAATTGCTATTCCCTGTAATATTCGCGATTAAATAGTCCATTTCCTCGCTGAAGCCTTTCAGTTTAAGCATTTGTTCGCCAGCAGTAAGATTAGCTACCATTCCAGCATGCAAGCCTTCATGGATCACATTCCAGGTTCCATAAGGAATCGATATATATTGATATCCTTCTTCCTTTTCGACAATATAAATAAAAGATAATTGATCAGAATCAACTAGCATTTGACCTGTTGCTGTTAAATCAGCAATCTCTGCTTTTGAATCGGTGATGAGCATCAGCTCATTATTTTTAATAAATGCATCGGTAATCATAATTCTTTGGCTCATTTTTTCAACCTCCATAATCTTTTTTATTTTATCATATTGAGGCAATTTCTACTAAGGATTGAAGCGGAAGCTGTTTAACGAGATAATAAGGACATTAAAATTCGAAAGGGCGGTAAAAGTGAGCCAGAACATTGAAATTGAATTTAAAAACATGCTGACCAACGAGGAATTCATTCGGCTAAAAAAGTACTTCAAAATAGATCAAACTAAAATTAAAAAGCAGGTTAATCACTATTTTGATACCCCCTCCTTTTCATTGAAAGTTCACGGCTCTGCATTAAGGATCCGAGAAAAGAGCACTCAGTTTGAAATGACATTGAAACAGCCAGCTGAACAAGGCTTGCTTGAAACCAATCAATTTCTTGACCCAGAGCAGGCTGAATATATATTAAAAACAGGAAAAATCCTGGAGGGTGAAGTGAAAGACGCTCTCACCAAATTGATAGAAGATGCGGATTCCCTGCAGTACTTCGGCTCATTGACCACTGATCGTGCAGAATTTGATTACAAGGGCGGACTGCTTGTACTAGACCATAGTTACTATTTAAATACAGAGGATTATGAGCTAGAATATGAAGTAATGGATGAAACGGAAGGCTTTAAAATTTTCTCGGAATTGCTCGTTGAACTTAATATCCCAGTGAGAACAACCGATAATAAAATCAAACGGTTTTACAACCGAAAGCGGGAAGGCTTATGACCCAATTGGCCAGGCACTGAAGCTAGAAGGTAATCATTTATTATAAAGTTTTACTAAAATACAATCTTTTTAAAGAGTAAAACCAGGCAGGAGAATTGATCATGAACGTTGACCAGCTAAAAGTCACGCTTGAATTACAAGCACTACAGAACTTCAGCAGCACATCTGCCCCATCCGGCAACACTCTGTTCCAGGAAATGCTGTCCGGGCTTCTTACTGAACAGAATGATGCCTTAGGCGCAACGGCAGCTCGTTTAGAAGATTTATTCGGCAATACTGAAACCGCAGTGAACTCCTTTGGTTTGAATAAAGTAAGTATCGGGCAAATGCTCCCGCCTATTCAGCTAACCAAGCTGTCTGCGAAGAATCATCATTTTGATGAAATAGTCGATCAAGCTGCGGCAGCGTTCAATCTTCCTGCCAAGCTGATAAAGTCTGTGATACAAAAGGAATCGAATTTCAACCCGAATGCTATTAGCTCTGCAGGTGCATCAGGTTTAATGCAGCTGATGCCAGGAACAGCCAGAAGCCTGGGGGTAAAAAATATCTTTGACCCAGCGGAAAATATTCTCGCGGGCAGTAAATACTTGCGTCAAATGATGGACAAGTACGACAACAAAGTGGAGCTTGCACTCGCCGCATATAATGCAGGCCCTGGAAATGTCGATAAATATGGCGGTATTCCCCCTTTCAAAGAAACTCAAAATTACGTAAAAAAAATAACCAGCACGTACTATGGATGATATTTCCATCGCTTTCGGCCGTCTGTCAGTGGTAACAGACGGCCTTTTTGTGTACATTAGTAAAGCGGATAAACTGTAAAATAACTGATTACAAGGCTATTTGTTTGAGATATAAATTTAGCATTGCTAAAATAAATGCATAACTATCAAAGCTGAATGAAATTTCCAAAATCTATTTTAAAGGAGTTATCAATATGGTTGAGAATAAGACCTTACCATTCGAAGCCATTGGCGAAGGAACACTTCACCGGCTGGTCGACGCTTTTTACCACCGGGTAGGAATGCATCCTGATCTTGCTCCTATATTCCCTGATGATCTTTCTGAAACTGCACGAAAGCAGAAGCAGTTTTTGACACAATATTTAGGGGGGCCACCTTTATATACAAGTGAGCATGGCCATCCCATGCTCCGCGCAAGGCACTTGCCTTTTGAAGTAACACCTAAACGAGCAAACGCTTGGCTTGCATGCATGACCGAAGCGATGGATGAAGTGGGGCTTGAAGGGCCAGTCAGGGAGGATTTTTATGCTCGCCTTTACCTTACTGCCCAGCATATGATCAATACACCAGATGACGAGAACGGTGAGAGCACATGAAACTCAACAGAGAGAACCTATTGAGCTATGATCCCTCCGAGTTCTGCTCTGGATTGGATAAGAAACCACTCGAAATATATATGTTCGTTGATCCTCTTTGCCCTGAATGCTGGGCTCTTGAACCGATCATCAAAAAGCTGCAAATCGAATACGGAAAGTATTTTTCCATCCGTCATATTTTGAGCGGCAGGCTGGCCACTCT
>NZ_JBAVFI010000041.1:0-1855 GCF_049588175.1 Mesobacillus sp. | reverse complement strand
GCATAAACATGCTAACCGAAGCAAATGAATCAAGTGAAGGGCCAGCCCATTTTGTGATTGAAGATCCAGACGGCAACCAGATTCTTGTCGACCAGCACAGATAAATCAGAACATGGGGACGGTTCTCATGTTCACGGTTCTGCGAAGCAAAGGGACGTACCCTTTGCTTCTTTCTCTTGGATTCAAGCTGGGGTCAGGATTCAAAGCATTGTAAACTTATGTGGCAATTTGAAGCTAAAAGGAAAATGATGAATAGTTCAACCCAAATGGAAGCACAAGATACGTCCCCTTGCTTCAACGCTTCCACGCTCTTCTCAAAACTCTGAATGTCATTTAAAAGAAAGGAAATAATATCACTATTCTTTTGGACATTTAGGGGGAAACACATGGATATTATGTCTGGTACGTATTATTGGCCTGGAACTTTCCCTTCTCCTCCTTCCTATCCTCGGTTAGACGGGGATCTTGAATGTGATGTTTTGATTGTTGGAGGAGGAAGTTCGGCTGCGCAATGTGCTTATTATCTTGCGGACTCTGGCTTAAAAGTGACAGTTATCGAGAAAGGGAAGATTGGGAGCGGCAGCACTAGTTCGAATACGGCGCTCATTCAATATTCTGGGGAAAAAATGTTCACAAACCTGATTAACTCCTTCGGAAAAGAGTATATTTCAAGGCATTTACAGCTGCTGCAGGAAGCCATCAATGAAATAGAAGCAGCATCAAAGGCGGCTGACATCGATTGTGAATTTTCCCGGAGAGATTCGCTTTATTCTGCAAGCTGCAGTGAGGATGTCGATAAGCTAAAAAAAGAATACGAGTTTTTACAGCAGCAAGGCTTGAAAGTGGATTTTCTATTAAAAGAAGAGATTGAGGAGAAATATCCTTTCAGCAGGGATGCCGCCATCTATTCCTATGGCGATGGCGAGCTGAATCCTTTCAAGTTTACTCATGCGTTAATGGACCATGCTGCAAGCAAGGGGATCCAGGTGTTTGAAAACACCGAGATGAATGGCCATCACTATGATTCACAAACGAAACGGATGGTCATTTCTACTAAAGCCGGCCACTCCATCTCTGCAGGCCGTGTGATTTTTGCTGCAGGCTATGAGGGAATCGATATCAGAAAGGAGCTGCTCGTTTCTTTCGTCAGTACGTATACCGTCACGTCAAAGCCTGTGGACGACCTATCCTCTTGGTACAATCGCACGCTTTTATGGGAAACTGCCAGGCCATATTTATATTTACGGACAACAGCAGATAACCGGATCATTATTGGCGGACTTGATGACAATACCAATTATCCCGAAGACCGGGACAGTAAACTGATTCATAAGAGAGACAAGCTGGTCGAAGAGTTTAACAAAATGTTCCCTTCAATCAAGTTTGAACCGGAGTATTCTTTAGCTGCTTTTTACGGAGGGACGACGGACGGCCTTCCGATCATTGGGATATATGACGAATATCCGAACAGCTATTTCCTCCTGGCGTTTGGCGACAACGGTACCGTATACAGCCAATTGCTGGCGAAAATCATTGCGGAGGATATTATGAAAGGAAACAGCCCGGATCTGGAGCTATACTTACAGGACAGGCCACTTGTGGCAAAGAAATAATCGGAGCAAAGGGATGTTCCTTTTGCTTCTTTTGATGAGTTTTGTTCATTGTAAAAGTATTGATGTATTACAAAACGGAAGCATAAGATGCGTCCCCATGCTCCGTCTAAAAAAATGGAAGCACAAGAAACGTCCCTGTGCTTCCACATTCATATTTCATCTAAATGAGGAAATAATAATTTCGAGGTGAAATTATGGATAAGGAAAAATTACAACTTACTTCTTCTGAGATTGGTTCATTG
>NZ_JBAVFI010000040.1:0-5547 GCF_049588175.1 Mesobacillus sp. | reverse complement strand
TCCCCCGCATTCTTCCATTCGCGGCGATAATCCCGGCTACATGCGTTCCGTGCAGGGTGCTTTTCACCCCAATGCCTTTCGTTTCCATCGGATCCTCATCACCGTCTACCAGGTCATGACCACCAGCATAATTCCTTCTAAGGTCAGGATGATCATAATCGATCCCAGTATCAATCACACCAATTGTTACACCTCTTCCCGTCAGCCTCTCACCATTCCTATCTAAAATGCCGCGGACAGCCTCTGAACCAATCAATTCAAAATTATCGGTAAAACTATCACTTGACCGGTATGGTTTGGGATGATGATTGGGACCAATAATAATTTTTTCATTGTGTGACATCTTGGTGCTTTTAGGGAAACTAGTCGATAAGTAAGGAGCACTCTCAACCTGATAGGTGCTTACTTCAGATACTAGCTTTATTTCATTCCCACCTTCTAGCTGTCTTAGCTCAGAAATAGGACCTTCCACCGAATATCCGTTAATCGCATGCTTAAAAACGCGGCGAAGCTTTATATTTTTGAATTTATGCAGCTGACCGCTTATTTCTTTTTCAGTCAGTGGATGCTTTGTCAGGACAATCGCTACTTTTTCCGTGGAAGGATCTTCTGCTGGAATTGGCGGATGCTGAAGCTTAATTGATTTGAAGCCAGCCATTAGGATGAAGCTCAGGAAAACAATTAGTATACTCCACTTTTTCAAGCTGTTTTTCCTCCCTTTTTTGAATAGATTTTGTTTTAGGGAGGTTTAGTATGCAGGTGGAGATGAATTTTGCTTCTATTTAAATATCATGGAGGATTATTTCGCCGCGAAAGTATAATGCAATCACTCGAAAAGTTACGGTAATTCCACGATCTCAATCACTAATTCCGCGAACTAGAATGATTCTAAATGTAAAATCTCCACATCAAAAAAGCACCCCTTATAAAAGAGGTGCTCATCATCTAGCTTTTATTGATACTGACCTGGTCGCTTGTCAGTTTGTTTGAAGTAGAAGCGGATTGCTTCGCAAATACGTTCTGAAGCGCGGCCGTCACCATATGGATTAGAGGCCTTTGCCATTTTTTCATAGGCTGCGCTGTCTGTCAGAAGTTCGGTAGCCATATCATAGATTGGCTGCTCTTCGTTGCCGGCAAGCTTCAGTGTACCTGCCTCGATCCCTTCAGGACGCTCAGTAGTATCACGCAGTACAAGAACCGGAACACCTAGAGATGGTGCTTCTTCTTGCACTCCGCCTGAATCAGTAAGGATTAAGTGCGCACGAGATGCGAAGTTATGGAAATCAATCACATCAAGCGGTTCAATCAGATGGATGCGAGGGTCATTTCCAAGCACTTCATCAGCAAGCTCGCGAACGACCGGGTTCAAGTGAACAGGATAGACAACCTGTACATCAGGCTGCTCATCAACAATCCTCTTGATCGCACGGAACATATTGCGCATCGGCTCACCAAGATTTTCACGACGGTGGGCAGTCATCAGGATTAAGCGGTCATTGCCTAGCTTATCAAGCACATCATGCTGATACGTTTCTTTTACCGTCGTTTTCAGCGCATCGATTGCAGTATTACCGGTAATGAAGATATTTTCTTCAAGCTTGTTTTCCTGCAGAAGATTTGCCGCAGATTTGGATGTAGGCGCGAAATGAAGGTCTGCCATTACGCCAGTCAGCTGACGGTTCATTTCTTCCGGGAACGGCGAATATTTATTCCACGTTCTCAAGCCAGCCTCAACATGACCGACAACAATTTGATTGTAATATGCTGCCAGGCTGGCAACAAATGTCGTTGTCGTATCGCCATGCACAAGGACGATATCAGGCTTAACTTCCTTCATTACCTTGTCAAGGCCTTCCAAACCTCTTGTTGTTACATCAATCAATGTCTGGCGATCCTTCATGATGTTCAGGTCGTGATCCGGCTTTATATTGAAAATATCAAGAACCTGGTCCAGCATTTGGCGGTGCTGGGCAGTAACTGTTACGATCGATTCAAAATGCTCCGGGTGCTTCTGCAATTCAAGGACAAGCGGCGCCATCTTAATCGCTTCAGGGCGAGTCCCAAATATCGTCATGACTTTAATCGGCTGATTCAAATCAAACACTCCTTATTTCGTTCCAAATAAACGGTCGCCTGCGTCGCCCAGTCCTGGAACAATATATCCATGGTCATTTAGCTTTTCATCTAGTGCTGCAATATAAATGTCAACGTCTGGATGCGCTTCTTTCACTGCATCTACCCCTTCAGGAGCCGCAATCAAACACATGAATTTGATGTGCTTTCCGCCACGCTTTTTAAGAGAGTTGATCGCTTCAATCGCTGATCCGCCTGTTGCAAGCATTGGATCAACGACGATAAAATCGCGCTCCTCGACATCGCTAGGAAGCTTGACATAGTATTCAACCGGCATCAATGTTTCCGGGTCACGGTATAGCCCGATGTGTCCAACCTTTGCAGCCGGGATCAATTTCAGGATACCGTCAACCATGCCGATTCCAGCACGTAAAATTGGGATGATTCCAAGCTTTTTACCAGAAAGAACTTTGGATTTAGTCTTGTTGACTGGTGTTTCAATTTCAATTTCCTCAAGCGGCATGTCACGAGTGATTTCGAACGCCATAAGCGTTGCGACTTCATCTACAAGCTCGCGGAATTCCTTTGTGCCTGTACTCTTATCGCGAATATAAGTAAGTTTATGCTGGATCAATGGATGGTCAAATACGTATACCTTTGCCATGTGTATCTCTCCTTTTCAGGGTAAATGAGTTGTGAACACCTGTCTGTTATATGTAAGATCTGTTGAATCACACTTCGTCTAATTTTACAGAAAAACATTCCTGTAAGCAACCATTGCCGCCTAATGTATTAATTTAGTAATCATAGTCATTTTACCGCAAAAAGCAGCCCTCATTCACAAAGGCTGCCTTAAATAGTTAGAGCACTTTAACGCATCACCGCACCGGGGGTCAGACCCCCGGTGCGTTAATGTGTTAAAGCTCGCAACTTTATCGTTCTGGATATAGTTCGAATTTGCTTGTGAGTTCTTCGACGCGTGTTTTGGCTTCTTCTAGTTTTGCTTCGTCTTCGTGATTTTTCAATGTGAAGGCGATTAGGGAAGCGATCTCATCCATTTCTTCATGCCCGAAACCGCGGCTTGTAACGGCTGCAGTTCCAATTCGGATTCCGCTTGTGACAAACGGGCTTTCCGGATCGAAAGGAATGGTGTTTTTATTCACTGTGATGCCGATATCATCGAGCACCTTCTCAGCGACTTTTCCAGTCAAACCAAGTGAACGCAGGTCTATAAGCAAAAGGTGGTTATCGGTCCCGTCAGAAACAAGGTTGATTCCTTCCTTCTTCAAGCCTTCAGCAAGGTGGCTTGCATTGGAAATGATATTTTGCGCGTATTGCTTGAAGTCTTCCTGTAATGCTTCACCAAAAGCAACAGCTTTAGCAGCAATGACATGCATAAGCGGTCCGCCCTGAATCCCAGGGAAAATCGATTTATCAATTTTCTTCGCGAATTCTTCTTTACATAAAATCATGCCGCCGCGCGGGCCGCGAAGCGTTTTGTGAGTAGTAGTCGTCACAAAATCAGCGTATGGAACTGGATTTTGATGTAGGCCAGCAGCAACCAAACCGGCAATGTGAGCCATATCGACCATTAGATAAGCTCCAACTTCATCCGCGATTTCACGGAAACGCTTGAAGTCAATCGCTCTAGGGTAAGCACTCGCACCTGCCACAATCATCTTCGGCTTATGCTCGCGTGCTTTTTCAAGAACATCATCGTAATTAATTAGATGTGTTTTCTCGTCAACACCGTACTCTACGAAGTTGTACTGAATGCCGCTGAAGTTAACTGGGCTGCCGTGCGTCAAGTGGCCGCCATGTGATAAATTCATGCCGAGGACCGTGTCTCCCTGTTCAAGGACAGTGAAATAAACAGCCATATTCGCCTGGGCGCCAGAATGCGGCTGTACGTTCACATGCTCAGCCCCGAAAATTTCCTTCGCGCGATCGCGTGCAATGTTTTCAGCAACGTCCACATACTCACATCCGCCATAATAACGGCGGCCTGGGTATCCTTCCGCATATTTATTCGTCAGCACAGAACCCTGCGCTTCCATAACTGCCTCACTTACAAAATTCTCAGAGGCGATTAATTCAATTTTCGTACGCTGCCTCTTAAGCTCATCCTGAATCGCTGCATAAACCTGGCTATCTTGCTGTGACAAGTGCTTCACTATAGTTCCCCCTTCATTGCTTGTATGTATTGAGTACTTTCGTTATTTGAAAATTCATTCTTATTTTAGCCGATATTATAATGAAAGGAAAGGCTGACCCATCTTTCAGAGCAAAATAAAACATGCCTCCCGGTCTCTGTTAACAAGATTCATTTTCCTTCGTTCTCTCATATACCGCCCGTGCACCGCCTATCAGCTTCGGCCTTGTTTTCGCCAAAGTAACATGTGCATGGCCAATGCTTTTTTGCGGGACACGCACCGGAACAGCTACATGCCTCAAATGCATCCCTATCAGCGTGTCACCGATATCGATTCCGGCATCTCCCTTGATGAATTCCACAACTACGGCATCATTCATCTTCTGATAGGCATAGGAAGCCATCGCCCCGCCAGCCGTCCTGACTGGAATAACCGTTACTTCGTCCAGCTGTTTTTGTTCAGCCGTTTCGCGCTCGACTACGATTGCCCGGTTCAAGTGTTCACAGCATTGGAATGCAAGCTGAACCCCTGTCTCAGTCTGAAAATCGCGAAGCTGCCTGAACACCATCTCTGCTACCTCTTCCGTACCAGCAGTGCCGATTTTTTGCCCGATGATTTCGCTCGTACTGCAGCCAACTACCAGTACCTGACCTTTTTTCAGTTGAGCCTGTTCATTAAAATCAGTGAGGATTGACTTCAGATCTGCTTCCCATTGTTCGATTGCCAATGTCATCGCTCCCTTTGCAGTAATCTCGGCACAGGATGATCAATCTATGCCAGCCTCTAATGAATTCAACTTCCAATAAGCTTATTTTCCACTCCGGTTTTCATAGTCCTTAATTTTCCCCACACGATTTTCGTGACGTCCGCCTTCATATTCTTCAGTTAACCATACAGACGCTATTTCCCGGGCAAGTCCTGGCCCAATGACACGTTCACCCATTGCAAGGATGTTGCTGTCATTATGCTGGCGCGTTGCTTTCGCGCTGAAAACATCGTGCACCAAGGCGCAGCGGATCCCTTTTACCTTATTCGCGGCAATGCTCATGCCGATTCCCGTTCCGCAAATTAAAATTCCCTTATCAAATTCTCCGTTTGCCACCTTTTCAGCAACAGGAAGCGCATAGTCAGGATAGTCTACTGATGTACCGCATTCACAGCCAAAATCTTCGTATTGAATATTCATTTCGTCCATCAAGCTCTTAATTTCTTCACGGATATTCACTCCGCCATGGTCTGAAGCAATTGCAACTTTCATTGTATAATCCTCCTATTGATTCCCGGCTTGCGGGGCAATAAATTCTACCGTTATTTTCTCATA
>NZ_JBAVFI010000039.1:0-2266 GCF_049588175.1 Mesobacillus sp. | reverse complement strand
CCATTACTTAATACACGAATCAGTATATGCAATGTGACTTTAAAAATGAGCCTATTTAAAAACTGAGGTGAATCTAAATTTGCTATAATGATAGGAAAAGCTTCTGTAAACTGTATAGATGGAAAGAAAGGTTTTTTAATATGCCTGAGAAAAAGAAATTATATGAAATTGACCTCTATGAGCCGATCCAAAAACACTTTTTAAAGCAAGGGTACCGCGTAAATGGCGAGGTGCATGATTGTGACTTGACTGCTGTGAAGGGCGAGGAATTAATCATCATCGAATTGAAGCTTAACCTGAATATTGATTTATTGCTGCAGGGAACAAGGAGACAGCGCCTGACGGATCTTGTTTACATAGCTATTCCTAAGCCAAAGCGGATTTCGAGGCGACGTTGGAATGACGTGCTACAACTAATGAAAAAATTGGAACTTGGTTTGATTATTGTGTCATTTTCCGGAAACCGGCGAAAGGTCGAGTTTGTTGTCCATCCAGAGCCATTCGAACGAGGACCTGTTAAAAACAAGAGGAAAAGGTCAGCGCTCCTGGCAGAAATAGAGGGAAGGAGTGCTGATTACAATATCGGGGGCAGCAGCAAAAAGAAAATCATGACAGCATACAAAGAAAATTGCATACAGATTGCCTGCTATCTCGAAAAGTTGGGACCTATGGCTCCGAAAGCACTGGCAGCTCTTGGGACTGGCGACAAAACGCAATCTATCTTAAATAAAAACTATTATAAGTGGTTTGATAAGGTGCAAAGGGGCGTCTATGCCATAAGTGAGCAGGGGAGAATGGAGATTCAAGAAAAACCGGAGCTAGTAAGTTACTATTTGGATAAGCTGGAAGATTAGTGATTACAATTATATTTTAAGGCGGTTTTAAAGGACAAGTTTAACACATCGTATTTTAAAAATATTCCCAAAAATTTGAAACTTATAGTCAGATGAAACGTAAGAAAATATATCAAATCTGAATCCTGAATAGTTTCAAAGGGGGAAATTAAATGAGAAAGTTCGTTTTTATAAGTGTTTTTTTCATTTTGCTTACGGGGTGCTCAAACAGCATGACAGCTAAAGAGGCGATCGAAAAGAATTATGAACATTATAATAATAAAAACTTCGCAGCCTACTTCGAAATGCAGAGTGAAAGACTTCAAGAGGAAATGATCAAAACCACAAAAACGAGCAGGGAGGATCTTGTCCTAGGCTGGAAAAAAAGCTGGATTCCTGCAGAAGTCATAAAGGTTGAGAAAGAAAGCGGCGGGACTGATGAGGGTACAATCGTCACAGCAACCGTCCATTATCCATCAACCCTTCTTAGCCCGGAAACGACCACTAAAACAACTTTCGAACTGATTAAAGAAAATGGTGAGTGGAAAGTCGATGAGGTCTTAAAAACAGAACAACTTGCCAAACATTAAGAAGGTAAACTTCACAGGTCATTCGCTAATTCAAACTTGCATAAAGAATAAAACCCAGGCCCATGAGTATTCTCATGGGCCTGGGTTTTCATTTTTCCCGCTTTCTTCTTAAATCGACGCCAATTGGCGCATCATTACGGCTAGCATCAGCGACAGCCTAGAAAAAAGGGATTGGTTTATTCCTTTTCCAGAAATTTATTTTCAACAAGCTCCTTTAATTTAGAAAGCTCGTTTTCTCCGACATAGTCAAGAGAGGATAAGACACTGTCAATCAGGAACTTCCTGGGTGCTTTTGATTTCAAGAGTTCATCCTTTATAAAATCTAGCTTTTCGATATAATCTTTTTGCTGACAATCAAGCTTTTTGAGTTTAGATATAATACAATATAGGTTTTTTCTTAATTCAAGATCTTCCGTGCGTGAAGTGGGAAGCCACTTTTCCAAAATTTCAGGCGGCAGCAGCTGCTCGCGTGCTTCTCCAGCTTCCTTAACCATGTTCATGACTCGCTTGACACTATAACGAACTACTGGTAAAAGATTTGCACTTGGTCCGTGAGCCATCACATAGTACCTGATATTTTGCTGCAACATTCCCTTGAGCATGATTGTCGCATCAAGCAAATACGGATGTAAGCTTTCATCAAATAGATCTTTGAACCTTTCGTATCCCCATCTGAGAGTTTTCATTTGCCCAATTTCAAGAAATTTCTTCAATTCTTTATCGTTTGAAAAAAACACTTCCTCATACAGTGGAATTAAGTTATTTTCTCTGTTTGTCCTCATTTGAATTTCTATCTGTTTAATCGGGATTTCTGGATCAGAGGGATCCTTTCCTGCTATCAAT
>NZ_JBAVFI010000038.1:0-4380 GCF_049588175.1 Mesobacillus sp. | reverse complement strand
GTATACTTAATAGCCATGATGGAAAAGGAATAATTAACATCGCCACTATTAAAATGACACCAAATATGACGGATAAATCTCTTGCTGACATATTTCTTCTCTCCTAACACTGCATAACCAAAAAACTACAGTACTTTATTTTTTGCCTGGTAAACAAAAGCGAGGATTTCAGCCACTGCCTTGAAAAATTCCTCCGGAATGCCGTCTCCGATTTCTGTCTGGCTGTACAACGCTCTTGCCAGTGGCCGATTTTCAACGGTGACAATCTCATTTTCCTTGGCAATTAATTTTATTTTTTGGGCAACGAAGTCTACTCCTTTTGCCACTACGACCGGTGCATCCGATTTCTGCTCGTCATATTTTAAGGCAATGGCAAAATGTGTTGGATTCGTAATGACCACATCTGCTTTTGGCACCTCTTGCATCATCCGACGCATTGCCATCTCTCTTTGCCTTTGTTTGATTTTTGATTTGATGAGCGGATCACCTTCGATGTTCTTATACTCATCCTTTAAGTCCTGCTTAGACATACGGATACTTTTTTCAAAATCATATTTTTGGTATAGATAATCCATTAATGATAAAAAAAGCAATGCTCCGGAAGCAAAAAGTCCCATTTGTAGTGTCAAGCCGGCAATTGTAGCAAGTGCAGCCCCTAAACTCTTGCTGGTTAGCAGCAAAACTTCATCCATCCTCGACCATAGGATCGAGAAGGCAATCAAACCAATAAAACTGATTTTCAGGATGGACTTTATTAATTCAACAATCGCCCTCATGGAAAAGATTCGTTTAAATCCGCTGATCGGGTTAATTTTCTCTAATTTCATTTGAATAGCTTCTGTCGAGAACATGAACCCTACTTGTGCATAATTTGCTGCCACTCCCGCTACCAGGGCAACCATCATCACCGGTCCAAGAAAAATGGCGAGCTCTGCAAGGATTTCGATCAATATCATTTCAATATTTTTTTCTGTAAGATCCATAAACATATAATTTTGCAAGGCATGACGAAGAACTCCTATCATTCTCTCAGTCATCGTTTTCCCAAAAAACATCAAAAATAAAAATACTGCTAGAAGTACGACCGCAGTGTTGACATCCTGGCTTTTGGCAACTTGTCCCTTCCTTCTTGCATCCTGTTTCTTTTTAGGAGTAGCTTTCTCAGTTTTCTCGCCTGCAAAGAACTGCAGATCCAATGTTAAAAAATCCATTTAAGCTCCTCCAATTAACTCCATCAAGCCTCTCATTGTTGCCAGGGTGGTAGAAAACAAATCGGAAATAGCCATCATCAGCACACCCATTACCGCGATAAGAACTAAAAAACTGACACCTATTTTTACAGGCAGTCCGACAACGAAGATGTTCAGCTGCGGTACGGTCCTTGCCACAATTCCCAGCGCCACGTCCACAAGGAACAGGCTGCCGACTACAGGAAGAGACATTTGGAATGCAATAATGAACATTTTATTGAATGCCATGATAATATACTGTGCTATATTTTGATTACCGAAAGGAATCATCACCTGATCAATCGGTACAAAATTATAGCTATAAAAAATGCCATCAAGCAGCAAATGATGTCCATTAACTGTCAGCAAAAAAAACAGAGCGATTGTATATAAATATTGTCCCATCAAGGGGCTCTGGGCACCCGTCTGGGGATCAATGACGTTAGCGATTGCAAAGCCCATTTGGAAATCGATCAATCCACCGGCAATTTGTATAGCTGACATCATCAGAGCTGCTATAAAACCGATGAGCAAGCCAACAAGGACTTCTTTAATAATCAGTAAGAAATAAGTACCGTCTATTACGATTTCAGGAGCTCCGACAGACGAAAACATAATAATAGAAAGGAAGAAACCCAGCCCGATTTTATGCGAAGCTGGAATCGTTCTGTATGAAAACAGCGGCATCATCAAGAAGAATGATGTAACTCTGACGAAAATCAGCAAAAATGCCGGAAATGAAGGAATGAAATCAATCATGGCTTCATCCTACAAACCTGGTCAAATTCGAGAAAATCTCGCTGGCATATGAGAGCATATAGCTGAGCATCCAAGGACCGAAAAAAACGATGCCAATCAATACGGCAACAATTTTTGGAACAAAAGCCAATGTTTGTTCCTGAATCTGGGTTGTTGCCTGAAAAATGCTGACAATCAAGCCCACGACGAGTGCAAGTGCGAGCAAGGGGCCAGAAATCATCAGCACCGTATAGATTCCCCGTTCAGCTATTGAGATGACTGCTTCTGAAGTCATTAATTAATCACCTGCTTAGAAACTTTGTAATAAGGATTTCACGACTAAATACCATCCATCTACCATTACAAATAGAAGGATCTTAAATGGAAGTGAAATCATTACCGGCGGAAGCATCATCATTCCCATCGACATCAGGACACTGGCTACTACCATATCAATGACCAAAAAAGGGATAAAAATCATGAATCCTATTTGGAAAGCTGTTTTGATTTCACTAATCGCGAAGGCGGGAACAAGTGAAGTCAATGGTATGTCTTCGACTGATTTAGGAGGTTCTGCCTTTGAATACTCGAGAAATAAAGCAAGATCCTTCTGTCTGGTATGCGCGCTCATGAATTCTTTAAATGGAATGGATGCTTTTTCATACGCTTGCTCCAAATTAATCTCTTCGTTGAACAATGGTGTCAGCGCCTGTTCATTCACTTCCTGGAAGGTAGGAGCCATGATGAAGAATGACATGAATAAGGCTAACCCAATCAACACTTGGTTTGGCGGCATCTGCTGGGTTGCAAGCGCCGTTCTGACAAAGGAAAGAACGATAATGATCCTTGTAAAACTCGTCATTAAAATCAAGATGCTTGGCGCAAGAGAAAGTACAGTCAGAAGGAGCATCAGCTTTACTGAAGTTGATACATTCTCAGGAGCGCTGCTGTTGAAAAACTCCATAAACTCATTCATCTTTTTCTGACCCTTTCTTTTGAATCTCTTCAAGCATTTTCTTTCTACCGCTTGCCATGTCATTCAACTGATGCTTTAGTAAGGCGGAAAAAGTTGAACTTTCCTTGCTGCCATCCTTATTCGCTCTTTTAAGGAACTTTGTCACAATATCGCTTGGCTGTACAAGCTGTTCCACTTTGTTGTTATATTCCTGGATGACTTGACTGTACTCCTCGGGATCGTCAATTTCTTTTAACAGTTGTATATTTTCACCAACACCAACAATGAGCAGCTTATTGCCTGCTTTGACAATCTGGATTGATCTGTTAGCCCCAAGGCTTGTTCCCCCAAGATTTTCTACTAGCTGCGAGCTCTTGTATGACATGCTTTTTTTATTGATGAATTTAAGAAGGAAATATAAAAGCCCTGCTACAAATGCGGTGGCAAGAATCATTCTTAGAAAATCTAAAAATGTAACCCCTATTTTTGTGTCTGTATCTTCTGCTTGATTCTTAGTTTTGTCTGCCTGCCCGTCATCACATGAACCTGGTTTTTCCAGGCAATCCTTAACACTTGTATTTAGCTGCTCCGCATATGCCATGCTGAGCGGGCTCAACAGAGCAGCTAATAGGAAAAGGACTATTGAGGCAGTTCGTATTAACTTTAACAATTGCCGCACCCTCTAAGTAGGCTCTTTTCATAACCTTAAGATTTTTTGACCTATTTAGGAACTTAATAAGTTATTAGCTTAATGCTTTTGAAATCGCTTCAATCACTCGGTCTGCCTGGAACGGTTTTACAATAAAATCCTTTGCTCCCGCCTGGATCGCATCGATAACCATCGCTTGCTGACCCATAGCTGAACACATGATAACTTTTGCGGTTGGATTCACTTTTTTGATTTCCTTTAAGGATGTGATTCCATCCATTTCCGGCATCGTAATATCCATCGTTACAAGGTCCGGCTGTAATTCCTTATATTTCTCAAGTGCCTGCATCCCATCAGCTGCTTCAGCTACGACCTCAAAACCATTCTTTGTTAAGATGTCCTTAATCATCATTCTCATAAAAGCCGCATCGTCCACGACTAAAATTCTCTTTGCCATTGAAGTTCCTCCTGTGTTTTATCTCAATTTTTTGATTCTGTCACTCTGGCTGATAATATCTGTTACACGTACTCCGAAATTCTCATCAATGACCACAACTTCTCCCTGGGCGATCAGGCGATTGTTGACAAGGATATCGACTGGCTCTCCAGCGAGTTTATCCAGTTCGATGATCGATCCTGAAGTAAGTTCGAGTATATCCTTAACAGACCGTTTGGTTCTTCCTAATTCAACCGTTACCTGTAAAGGAATATCCAGAAGCATATCAAGGTTTTTCGTTTCCGCTTGCTGCGGCTGGAATGTCTCAAAGCTTGAGAAAACCGCTGGCTGTACAGTTGTCTGAGCACCGGTC
>NZ_JBAVFI010000037.1:0-2234 GCF_049588175.1 Mesobacillus sp. | reverse complement strand
ACATACAGCTTGATAGAATTACAGATAAACATCTAGCTGAACTCTCTGAAAAGGATCTTGAGGTATTGGCTATTTTCAGAATCATGAATAGTGGATATAAATTCACACCCCAGGTTATCAAAAATGAGGATGTAACACGCGAAGAATTTGCGGCTGTAAATGAAAACCTTGATATGCTTCCGGGTGTAAATGCGACGACAGATTGGGACAGAGAGTATAAATATAATGATACATTTAAACCAGTCCTCGGCAGAGTTACTACCACTAATGAGGGACTACCAGCTGACAGAATAGACTATTACATGTCAAGGGGCTATACTCGCAATGACCGAGTAGGTAAAAGCTATTTAGAGCTCGAATATGAGGATGTCCTCCAGGGCAAAAAAGAAAAAGTGATCAACGTGACTGACAAGGCAGGTGAACTGTTGGAAAAGGAGCTTGTATCGGGGGGACAGAGAGGCAAAGATTTAATATTGAGTTTGGATATGGATCTGCAGATTGCTGTAGAGAAAGTAATCGAGAAGGAATTATGGGCGGCAAAAAGTTCTCCTGGAACTAGTTTATTAGACAGAGCTTATGTTGTTTTAATGGATCCGCACACTGGGGAAATTTTGGCTATGGCGGGTAAAAGAATTGTTAAAGATCAGGATACCGGTGAAAAGTACCTTGAAGATGACGCCTTAGGAAATATACTGAATACTTTCAATGTTGGTTCTGTTGTTAAAGGAGCTACTGTACTGACCGGATACAAAACCGGCGCAATCAATTCAACGACAAGATTTGATGACAGGGCTCTTGAAATTGCAGGTACACCAATAAAGAAATCCTATAATTATTTAGGTGTCATGAATGACATTGATGCACTGAAAAAATCCTCCAACGTATATATGTTCCACACAGCCATCAGAATCGGCAAAGGAGTATACCAATATAAAAAACCATTGAATCTTGAGCCAAAGGTTTGGGATACAATCCGTAACTCTTTCGCTTCATTTGGGCTTGGGATCCGGACTGGAATAGACCTGCCGAATGAACAAACAGGTGCAAAGGGTGTCAATTACCCTATTGGAAAAGTGCTTGATCTTGTGATTGGGCAGTATGATACGTATTCCACTATGCAGCTTGCCCAATATATTTCAACCATTGCCAACGGTGGCATGCGGATGCAGCCAAGAATTGTTAAGGAGATTCGCGAACCAGCAAGCAATAGCAGCCAGCTAGGACCTGTATTTATGACATATCCCCCTGTAGTACTTAATGAAGTGGGTATGGAGAAAGAATGGTTCAACCGAGTCCATACAGGATTTGAGAAAGTGATGCAGGAACCAGGTGGTACAGCCTATCGATTTTTTGGAAACGCCCCCTACTCTCCTGCAGGAAAAACAGGAACAGCTGAAGCGTTTTATGACGGCCCTTTGCGCAAGAAAAATGATCCTCTTGTCCAAACGATGAATTTAAGCCTTGTCGGATATGCCCCTTCGAAAAATCCCGAAATCGCCATGGCAGTCATGGTTCCATGGGCATATCAGGGAACTGTAGATCATCGGGCAAATTTGAAGATTGGCAGAGCGGTTCTGGATACGTATTTTAATATGAAGAATTTGAATTCTGCTAGTATCATGGAAGAAAAAGATAAATCAGAGACGCTGGAATAAAAGAGGCTGTGCCATAAAATGGCACAGCTTCTTTTGCAAAGTTCAATTAAAGTTCTTTAGACAATACAGGCTTATTCATTCCTACGCTTTCAAATGCAGCGCCAAGTTTTTCTTCACCTTGTGCGAATGTCGCATCAGCAGCCTCCATGTTTGGAGCATCTTTCTTCAGCTCTTCCGCTTTTGCATTGTAAGCTGCTGCAATATCCTTAACTGCAGCTTCAAGATCTGCTTTTTGATCTTTCAATTCAGCTGGGATTTCCAAGCCTTCAACATTTGAAGCAACTGCTGCTGCAGAAGCACTTGCTGCTGCTTTTAATTCTGCTTGAGCTTTAGGATCTTCTTCTCCTTCGTATGCACTTAGGTCAGCGTCAGCTTCGTTAATTGCATTTACGACACTCATATAGAATTTGTACATTGCACTCTTAGGGTTTGCTGCTGGTTTAGCAGCCTCTTCTGTTTCCTTCTTTACAGGTTCAGCTTCCTTTTCTTTTTCTGCAGAGCATGCTGTCAACCCGATTGCGAATGTGATCGCTGAAAGTAAAATCCAAAACTTTTTCATCTTTGTTCTCCCCTTCATTC
>NZ_JBAVFI010000036.1:0-5871 GCF_049588175.1 Mesobacillus sp. | reverse complement strand
CCTTGAGGCAGCAAAAAAAGGTGAAGTCCATAAGGTAAATGACGCAATCTGGAATACAGCTGGAGGCGTTAAAGCAGCCAACCTGATGCTGGATGATATTGAGAAGTATTTCTTGAAGTAATAGCATTTCTTCTTATTTAATAAATACAACATTGATATTGAAAAACCCGCAAATTTTTGCGGGTTTTTTCTTTTTTTCATAAACATCCCATTTTCGGAAAGAATAAATTTAAATCCAGAATGGCGGAGATTTCAATGAGACAGTTATTTCGGAAAAATCGCATGAAAGAACTTGAGAAAGAAGCAATTAAACAAGATACCCATGGCGATAATGGTCAAGAACAAGACAATTACCTGAACGATCATGGATGGGAGCTCTTGTTTAAAAGGTCTCACGACTTCAAGAAAACGTTTTACGTGAACCAAAAGAGTGGAAAAAAGTTTTGTTTTTCCTTTATGACTACTTTAATAGATGAAAGTCTTCTGCAAAACAACGCCCTTCCCTATCTATTACAAGGGGATTTTAGAGATATTGAGGATGTTAAAAAGCTGATTCCGATTGCCGATGTACAGGTTTCCGAGAAAAACGAGGATATCGAGAAAAAGCTTTTTAATGGGTATGTCATGCTCACATTAGAAGATGAAGAAAAGCGATTTGCCTTCATCGCTGCACAAAAAGAAGTGGTAAGAGCTGTTGCCCAGCCAGAGGTTGAGTTCAGCGTTATTGGTCCAAAGGAATCCTTTGTTGAATCCATTGACCAAAACCTTAACCTCATTCGCAAGAGGGTACCGGTAAAAGAGCTGATTATTGAAAACTATACAGTTGGGAGTCTCTCTCATAGCGCTGTAGCCATTCTTTATATCGATGGCATAACCAATACCGACAATGTAGACACAGTAAGGCAAAGGATCAAAGAGATAGAATTTGATGAAATCACCGATAGTTCGTATATCGTGCAATTAATATCAGATAATGAAAATTCTCCGTTTCCACAATTGCTGGATACGGAAAGGCCAGACCGTGTCGCCGCAATTCTTGCTGAAGGAAAAGTAGCCATCCTTTGTGATGGCTCACCGCATGCATTGATTGGTCCGACTACACTTGTGGAATTCTTCGGTTCATTCGAAGATTATTTTTTAAACTATCTGCTTTCTTCCTTTTTCCGGTTGGTCCGTTTGTTCGCGGTAGCCTTCTCGATTTTAATAACACCTATTTACGTAGCAACGCTTTCCTATCACTATGAGCTGATTCCAAAGGATCTGCTCAGTACATTGATTACATCAAGGAGAGAAATTCCCCTCCCTCCTATTTTGGAAGCTTTGTTCCTTGAGTTAACGATTGAGCTTTTGCGTGAGGCGGGAGCCCGACTTCCTACCAAGGTCGGCCAGACGATCGGTATCGTAGGCGGTATCGTTATTGGAACAGCATCCGTAGAAGCAGGCTTGACAAGTAATGTACTGCTGATCATTGTTGCATTGGCTGCGCTCGCATCCTTTACAACTCCGGTATATCGAATGGGCAATACGATCAGGCTCTTGCGTTTTCCTTTTCTATTCTTTGCGGAACTATGGGGCTTGTTAGGAATCGTTACTTCATTCGCGTTTTTATTGACACACTTATTGCGGCTTACTTCACTAGGCCGGCCATTCCTGGAGCCTTTATATCCGCCACGGGTTACAGATTTCAAGGATGCGATTATTCGATTGCCTTTTAAGAAACAGTCAAAGCGGCCACAATTTCTAAGAACAGAAAATCCTGTACGCTTCAGTGAGAAAAAGGCAAAAGAAAAGAAGGACATCGATGAATGAGGATTGGAGGTTTTGTGAATTATGATGCAGCAGCCTGTTCCTGAAAGATTGCAAATATCGCCGTTTCTCGTTCTGTATTTAATCATGTCCATGCAAATCGGAATTGGAGTCCTTGGATATCAGCGGATTATAGCCGAGTCTGCTGGCTATGATGCCTGGATCTCGGTTCTTGGAGCTGGATTAAGCATTCACATCATTATTTGGATGATCTATAAAATCTGCGGAACGGTCGAGGGCGATATCGTTACCGCCAATGCCTATGTGTTCGGAAAAAAAATCGGCAATCTGGTGAGCATCCTATTCATTGCCTATTTGGTTATTTTTGCTTTAGCCGTCCTCAGGACCTTTATAGAAGTCATCCAGGTATGGATGTTCCCTGAATTGAAAATCTTTTGGTTTAGTTTGGTATTTTTACTTCTATCCGTTTACATTGTATTTGGCGGCTTCAGGACAGTTACCGGAATAGCCTTTTTCTGTACTGTCCTTCCAAGCTATTTATTGCTGACTTTTAGTTTTGCATTAAAATTTGCCGATTTCAGGAACCTATTTCCAGTTTTTGATCACTCTGTGAAGGATTTGGTTACTAGTGCATATAAAATGTCGCTTACTTACATCGGGTTTGAAATACCCATCTTTTTCTATCCATTTATAAAGGATGCACCAAAATCCCAGAAGTGGGCACACCTGGGCGTCTTTCTGACAACGATAATTTATACAATCCTAGCAATCATTACCTTTTCCTATTTTTCCGAGGCACAGCTAGCAAAATCCATCTGGGCCACACTGGAAATGTGGAAAATCGTGAGCATGCCTTTTGTTGAAAGATTTGAATACATCGGCATTGCCAACTGGAACTTAATTATCCTCCCGAATATCTGTATCTCTCTTTGGGCATCAAGCATGATTTTAAAAAGAGCTTTTAAGCTTCGTCAGCGAAAAGGGGTTGTGATCGTGGCGATCCTTTGCTTAATCGCTATTAACTTTTTCGATACACGGGCAAAAATAAATCTTTTAAATGATTGGACTGGAAGAATAGGCTTTGGAGTTACGTACCTTTATATTCCTTTTTTGTTTATAGCCACCAAGATCGCCAAGAAGGTGAAAAGTAAAAATGAAAGCTAAGAATTTTATCCCTTTCTTTGCTCTTTCCATACTCTTGACAGGATGTGTGGAAAAAGAAATTATCGATGACGTCAATATTGAAATGGGCATTGGTTACGATATGAACGGACAAAAAGAGATTGAAGGTACCGTAATGGTCCCAGTTTTCAAGCCTGATAAAAACATTGGTAATTTTACATTTTCAGCTAAAGCCACTAGCAACAGAGATTTGATGCAAGAAATCCAGCGTAAATCTGCCCAGCCGGTAGTGACAGGATCACTTGAAATCGCTGTCTTTGGCGAGGAAATGGCCAAGAGTGGAATCATTGAATTAATTGATTCATTTGAGCGCGACCCAAGTATCGGCGCCAGGATTTATCTTGCTGTCGGGGAGTCGGATGCCAAAGACATACTATCTGGCACGTATGGTAATAGGGGCAACGCTATTCATTTATCTGATTTGATTAAACATAATATAAAGGACCGCAATTTGCCTGAGACGAACCTCCATTTATTTTTATTCAATTTTTATCAGGAAGGAAAAGACCCATACTTGCCTATACTGAAAAAGGTTGAGCCTGATATAGTTGATATCGTCGGGATGGCTCTCTTTAAACAAGGGCGAATGGTTCATACCATTCCTGCCGATAAAATGTTCTTTTTCAAATTATTGACGGATAAATTCAGCCAGGGAACCTTCAAAGTGAAAATCGATAATGAACAGGCTGCTATAAAAGACCTTGGATCCAAACATAAATTTAAAATTGAAAAGAGAAACCCTTATACCGTTACAATTGAAATTAAAATTGAAGGAATCATCCGAGAATATACAGGAAAAATATTATCGCCGGCAATTATTAAAAAGATCGAGAAAGAACTTGAAGAAGAAGTAAATGAACAATGTTCAGCAATGATTGCCGACTTTCAGGGGCATGGCATCGACCCTGTTGGTTTTGGCCATTTTATTAAGAGCAAAACAAGACGCTTTGATTTCAAAAAATGGGAAGATGACTACAAGAATATGACGGTGCACATTGATACCGATGTTGTCATAACTGAGGTAGGCATTGTTGAATAATCAAAGAGCAGGAATTAGATTCCTGCTCTTTTCTATGTGTTTGTTGAAAACATATATTTTTTATAGTGATAGCGGATTGAAAAGATCAGACTTACTGCCAGCATATTTCCCATTAACGAGCTGCCCCCGTAGCTGATGAAAGGCAGCGGGATACCCGTAATCGGAAGCAGGCCGATGGTCATGCCAATGTTCTGGAATACATGGAAGGTGATCATGCTGATCACGCCTACACAGATGTAAGTGTAAAAATCATTTTTCGTCTCCATGCCGATTTTTGTGATCTGGTAGATTAGCAAGAAGAAAAGGCTGACTAAAATGCTTGCACCTACAAAGCCAAACTCTTCACCAATAATACTGAAGATAAAGTCAGTATGGCTTTCTGGTAGGTAAACTTCCCTTGTCCCATACCCCTTGCCTACTGTTTCACCAGAGCCGATTGCCAAAAGGGATCTCGTTAGCTGGAATCCTGTTGAACTCTGATAATTATAAGGATCAATCCAGGAATAGATCCTGCCGAACTGGTATTCCTTTACTCCCAGATACTTTTCTAGAATCTCTGGCTTCCAGATGACAAAGTAAAAGATGATTGATATAAGCGTCATGCCTGTACCAAAAATCGGGACAAGCAGTTTCCATGTAATGCCTGAGATGAATATCATGCCAAGCATGATGGCAATGTATACGAGTGACGTCCCAAGATCGGGCTGCTGCATGACGAGCATGAGCGGAATCATCGTTACAAAACCAATTTTAAGCAATAAGAAGAAGTCTGTTTGTATCGTTTTAAGGCGATATTTTTGATGGTGGTCGACAATGACCCTGGCAAGCGCAAGAACAATGAACACTTTCACTAATTCCGACGGCTGAAGTGTTCCCATACCCGGGACCTTATACCAGCTTTTCGCTCCATTGATTACCGGGGCGATGCTTGCCGGGGCAACAATCAAGCCAGCCAGCAGCACAAGCCCAAAGCCATAGGCGTACCAGCTCAGCTTCTGCAGCTGATCAGAATCCAGTGTGATGACCGCCGCAATGATGCCAGCCCCAATCGTATACCAGATGATTTGCTTGAATAAGAAGTTTTCAGAACCATACTGCCCTGTCGTCTGGGCACTGTAAATGGCAATACAACTCGATAGAAATAATAAGAATAGTATCGTGACCAGCCCGTAATCGAGCCGGGAATTATTTTTTTGGTTAGAAGTCATGGTTATTCCCCTTTAATGAAGGACTGTACAATACTTCATTATATTTTTTTCGACAATAAATCACAACTTCTTCGCATTAATTGGTTATTATTACACATACCATTTAAAAGTTGAAATAACTTTCAGGCTATACTATACCTTGTTCCTGCCTTGCCTGATGGCTGTTTGTACCTGCCAGAAGGCAAAAACCCATACTGGGTCCATTTTCACAAAGAATTTGATTATACTTCCTTTTCCACCCCCCCATTGAAATACCGGCTTTGGATATCGTTTATCATCCATTCCAAATTATTTGGAACCTGTGGCAGCTGGTAGCCAATGAAAAGGGGCGTTGTTACAAATCTTGGGACAACCTTACAGATCATTTTCCCATTCAAGCTGTAAAAGAACAGATTGTAGCTGCTGCATTTATATGGGTAGGAATTCATGATGTAATGGACCACAGTCTGGATAAAGGATGCGAATGTGGCGGAAGGTCTGCCGTGATCCATCATGATGTTAAATTCATAAAAACCTACTTTGGGCCGGTCAGATAGATACAGCTGCACTCCTTCGTCTTCATGGATTACAGGACCCCTGAAATCCGCTTCGCCAATTTTATCATGGTAATCCAGGTCATAGAGACCGACGATTTGCATATGAGAATGCGCAATCGTACCTCCTGATAGAGGTCCA